>CBDUAS010000134.1:0-8198 GCA_965365185.1 uncultured bacterium
TCGCCACCACGGTGTCCTGAAGCTCGTGCTCCAGCGAATCGGGATCCACTCGATCGATTTGACGCATCCGTAAACCTTCCTCCGCTAGAACTCGAGACCGACTTCACGCGCAGCGTCGGCAATGGCGCGCACACGGCCGTGGTAGGCGTAACCGCCGCGATCGAAGACGACCTTGTCGATGCCGGCCGCCTTTGCCCGCTCGCCGATCAGCTTGCCGGCTGCCTTGGCCGCCGGCACCGTGGCACCGTGCTGGAATCCCTGGTCGCGGAACGACGCCTCTTGCGTCGACAGCGACACCAGGGTCTTGCCTTCGACGTCGTCGATCACCTGCAGGTGCAGATGCCGATCGGAGCGAAACACCGCCAACCGCGGGCGATCCGCCGTACCCTGCACGCGTCGGCGAATGCGCTGGCGCACGGCGCTGCGACGAATTTCTTTCTTCTTGCGACGCTGGTTCAACATGTTCGTTTACCCCACACCGCCGACGCCGGCCTTGCCGACCTTCTTCTTGACGATCTCGTCGGCGTATCGCACGCCCTTCCCCTTGTAGGGGTCTGGCGGCCGCAGGCGGCGAATCTGTGCCGAAATCTCACCGACCCGCTGCTTGTCGATTCCCTTTATCGTGATCTTGTTCTGATCCTCGACGCTGATCTCGATGCCTTCGGGGACCGGGAAATCCACCGGATGCGAGAAGCCCAGCGTCAGAACCAGGCTCGTGCCTTCCATCTTGGCGCGGTAGCCGATTCCTTCGATCAGCAACTGGCGCTCGAAGCCGGCATGCACACCGTGCACGGCGTTTGCCGCCAGCGCCCGAGCCAGACCGTGGTAGGCACGCGTCTGTTTGTTGTCGTTGGCGCGCTCGAACCGCACCGAGCTGTCCTCTTCGACCACGCTGATCCCGGGAGGAACCGGAGTCTCCAGATCGCCCTTGGGGCCACTGATGCGCAGGGTGCGGTCGGCGACGTCGACGGAAACGCCGTCCGGCAAGTCAATCGGTTTGAGTCCCACTCGTGACATGGCTACCAGACCCGGCAGATGACCTCGCCGCCGACGCCGAGCTCCCGGCACCGACGGTCGGTCAACACGCCTTGCGAAGTGGACACGATGGCAACACCGAGCCCGTTTAAAACCGCGGGGACGTCGTCCTTGCCGCAATACACACGCCGGCCGGGCTTGCTGACGCGCTCCAGACGGCGAATCACGGGCGCGCCCTGCTCGACGTACTTGAGCGTCACCTCGATGTCGCGCCCGGCGTCGCCCTGCTCGGTCTTCACCTCGCCGACGAATCCTTCCTCGCTGAGGATCCGCGCCACCTCTTTCTTGAGGCCGGACGCCGGAATGAGCACGGAACGGTGCTTTGCCTGCAGTCCGTTGCGGATGCGGGTCAGCATGTCGGCAATCGGGTCAGTCATCATGATCGGTCTTCCTACCAGCTCGCTTTGCGGACGCCCGGAATCTCGCCACGGAGGGCGCGGTTCCGGAAACAGATCCGGCACATCTGGAAACGACGCAGGTAGCCCCGGCTGCGTCCGCACGTGCGGCAGCGATTGTACTGGCGAACCCGGTACTTGGGCTTGCGGTTGGCCTTTGCTATCCATGCAGTCGTTGCCACGCTCTTTTTCCTATTGCTGTCGGCGGAAGGGCATGCCGAGACCCTGCAGCAGGGCTCGGGCCGGCTCGTCACTGTCCGCCGTTGTACAAATCGTCACGTTCATCCCCCGCACACGATCGACCTTGGTGTAATCGACCTCGGGGAAAATGAGCTGGTCCTTCAGACCCAGCGTGTAGTTGCCGCGGCCGTCGAACGAATCGCGCGGCACGCCGCGAAAGTCACGCACGCGCGGCAGCACCACGGCGATCAGGCGGTCGAGAAACTCGAACATCCGCTCTCCCCGCAGTGTCACCGTGGCACCGATGGGCATGCCCTCACGCAGGCGAAACGACGCCACGGACTTGCGCGCCCGCCGGATGCTGGGCTTTTGCCCGGTGATCATCGCCAACTCGTCGACGGCGCGGTCGAGCTCCTTGATGTCCTGTGTCGCCCGACCGACGCCCACGTTCACCACGATCTTCAGCAGGCGCGGAACGGCCATCGGGTTGGAGAGCCCCAGCTCGTTCTGGAGCTGCCCCAGCAATTCGTTGTTATAGCGCTCTTTCAGACGTGCAGCCATGACTACGCCTTGTCCAGCACCGCGCCGGATTTCGCCGCCACGCGGACCCTGCTTCCGTCCTGCAAGATCTTGCGACCCACCCGCGATGGTGCGTTGGTTTCGGGGCATACGATCGCCACATTCGAGATGTGCAGCGGCTGTTCCCGCTCGACGATGCCGCCCTTGACGTTCTTGCCCGGGTTGGCCTTGACGGCCTTCTTGACCATGTTGACGCCCTCGACCAGCACCTTGGCCTCTTTCGGATAGACCTTCATCACGCGGCCGGTCTTGCCGCGATCCTTACCGGTGATGACGTAGATCTGGTCGTTCTTCTGAATCTTCGTGGTTCGCGGCATGTCTACAGCACCTCCGGAGCGAGCGACACGATCCGCATGAAGCGCCGGTCGCGCAACTCGCGGGCGACCGGCCCGAAGACGCGTGTGCCAATGGGCTCGTTGTTGGCGTTGATCAGCACCGCGGCGTTGTTGTCGAAACGGATGTAGGAACCGTCCTTGCGCGGCGTTTCCTTTGCCGTTCGCACGATGACCGCGCGCACCACCTCGCCCTTCTTCACCGTTCCCCGGGGGACCGCTTCTTTCACGGACGCCGAGATGATGTCGCCTACTCCTGCCGTCTTGCCGACGCTGGAGCCGCCGAGAGGCTGGATGCAGGCGATCTTGCGGGCGCCCGAGTTGTCGGCGACCTCCAGGATGGTTTGCATACGGATCATGACGAATTCCTCAGCGACCGCGGGTTACGCGCGGGGTGCGCGTTCCATGACCTCCACTACACGCCAGCGCTTGCGGCGCGACATCGGACGACACTCGACGATGCGAACCCTGTCGCCGGCACGGCAATCGTTCTTTTCGTCGTGGGCGACGAACTTGCGCCGGACCCTGACGACCTTCTTGTACAGCGGATGCGATGAGGCGCGCTCCACGGCCACGACGATGGTCTTGTCCATCTTGTCGCTCATCACCACACCGACCTCCTCGCGACCTCGTCCGCGTTGGTCGGTGGCACTCGTTACCGTTTCTTCAGCAGCCATCATCCGATTCCTTCAGTCCATTCCGTCTTCGATTTCACTCGCTCGACTCGGCGGCCGGGGTCGACGTGGTCGTCGTGCGCTCGGCCGCCAGCAGCTTCTCGCGTCGCACCGTCATGACTCGGGCGATGTCTTTGCGAACTCCGCGCAGCATCTGCGGGCTCTCGATCTGCCCGGTCGATTGCTGGAAACGCAGCTTCAGCATCTGCTCGCGGAGCTCTTGGGCCTTGGCTTCCAGCTCATCCGGCGACAGCTCGCGTAGCGTCTCGGCCTTCATTCGAGCTCCTCCTCGATGCGCCGGGTGAAGCGCGTGCGGATGGGCAGCTTCGCCGACGCCAGCCGCATCGCTTCGCGCGCCAGCGCCTCGGGAACCCCCTCCATCTCGTAGAGAATCCGCCCGGGCTTCACCACCGCGACCCACTCCTCGGGGGCGCCCTTGCCCTTACCCATTCGGGTCTCCGCCGGCTTCTTGGTCACCGGCTTGTCCGGAAAGATGCGAATCCAGACCTTGCCGCCGCGCTTGGCATGACGGGTCATCGCCACGCGCGCGGCCTCGATCTGGCGATTGGTGATCCAACCGTCTTGCAGCGCCTGCAGGCCGAACTCACCGAAACTGACCGTCGACCCACCCTTGGCCTGGCCGCGCCGGCGGCCCCGGTGCATCTTGCGGTGTTTGACTTTCTTCGGCATCAACATGGTTCAGACTACCTTTGTCTCGACCTCGTCGGCGCGCACTGGCCTCAAAGGGTCGTGCGATCCTCGACGTCCAAAATCTGTCCGCGGTAAACCCATACCTTCACGCCGATCTGCCCGTAGGTCGTCCGGCTCTCGGCGAACCCGTAGTCGATGTCCGCGCGGAGCGTATGCAGCGGCAGGTTGCCCTGCAGGTACCATTCCGCGCGAGCGATCTCGAGCCCCCCCAGGCGGCCGCCGCAGCGAACCTTGATGCCTTCGGCACCGAATCGCATCGCCGTCTCCACGGCGCGCCGCATGGCACGCCGAAAGGCCACACGTCGCTGGAGCTGCAAGGCGATGTTCTCGGCAATGAGCTGGGCGTCGAGCTCGGGCCGGTGCACCTCTTGGATGTTGACGTACACCTCGCGGCGCGTGCGGCTCTCGATGTCCTTCTTCAACCGGTCGACCTCCGAACCGTTGCGACCGATGACGATACCGGGACGCGAGGTGTGGATGTCGACTTTCAGCTTGTTGGCGGCGCGCTCGATGTCGACGCGCGACACACCGGCGTGGTGAAAGCGCTTGCGAATCATGTCGCGCAGCGTGATGTCCTCGTGCAACAGGTCAGCGTAGTCACGCTTGGCGAACCAGCGCGAGCGCCACTCCTCGGTGTAGCCGAGACGAAAGCCGACCGGATGTACTTTTTGACCCATATCAGTTCTTCTTCCCGGCCAGCTTCACCGTGATGTGGCTCGTGCGCTTGATGATCGGATACGCCCGGCCCATCGGCTGCGGGCGAATCCTCGTGGGCAACGACGGCCCCTGGTTGACGAACACCTCCGAAACCACCAGGTCGTCGACGTCGATACCCGGATCGATGTTCTCCGCGTTCGCCACCGCCGAGCGCAGCACCTTCTCGAGGTCCCGAGCAGCGCGACGGCCCGACAGCTCCAGCGTCCCCAGCGCCTCGGGCACCTTACGGCCGCGGATGGTATCGGCGACAAGGCGCACCTTGGTAGGAGCGCCACGGACGAAACGAGCCGTTGCTTGACTGACCATTTCCATCTCTCGCGTCTCTCCCGTCGCCTAGCGGAAGCTTGCCGACCCCGAGGACTTGCCGCCGCCGGCGTGGCTGCGGAACGTCCGCGTCGGGGCAAACTCCCCCAGCTTGTGACCCACCATGTTTTCGGTGATGTACACGGGAATGAAACGTTTTCCGTTGTGCACGGCGAGCGTGTGCCCGACCATCTCGGGAACGATCGTGGAGCGCCGCGACCAGGTCTTGATCACCTGACGCTCGCCGCCACGGTTCATTGCCTCGATCTTCTTGCTCAGTGAAGGCTCGACGTACGGGCCTTTCTTCAGCGATCTCGCCATGTTTCCCCTCTAACGCCGCCGGCGGCCCTGATTACGCCGCCGCACGATGTACTTTCCGGTGCGCTTGGTGCTGCGGGTCTTGGCACCCTTGGTCTTCTTGCCCCAGGGCGTGCACGGGTGTCGGCCACCCGACGACTTGCCTTCGCCGCCGCCCATCGGGTGGTCGACCGGGTTCATCGCCACGCCGCGCGTGTGCGGCCGCCGACCCAGCCACCGGCGGCGGCCGGCCTTTCCATAGCTGACGTTCATGTGGTCGACGTTGCCGATCTGGCCGACCACCGCCTTGCAGTCCATGTGGATGAGCCGCACCTCGCCGGAAGGCAGGCGCACCTGGGCGTACTTGCCTTCCTTGGCCATGAGCGTTGCTTCGGCGCCGGCACTGCGCGCGATCTGCGCTCCCTTCTGCGGCTTCATCTCGATGCAGCAAATATTCGTACCCAGCGGGATGGCGCGCAGGGGCAGTGCGTTGCCCAAACGTGGCTCCGCCTCTGCTCCCGAGACCACCTTGTCGCCCACCTTCAGGCCGCGGAGCGCCAGGATGTAGCGCTTCTCGCCGTCGGCGTAGTGCAACAGGGCGATGTGCGCCGAGCGATTGGGGTCGTACTCGATGCTGTGCACCTTCGCCGGGATACCGTCTTTGTCGCGGCGGAAGTCGATGTGCCGGTACAACCGCTTGTGACCGCCGCCGCGGTGGCGAATGGTGATGCGGCCCTTGTGGTTACGGCCAGAAACACGCTTCTTGCCTTTGGTGAGCGACTTCAGGGGCTCGTTGCCCTTGCTGACCTCCGGGTACTCCGGAGCGCGGCGAAATCGGCTGCCCGGAGACGTCGGGTTGAGTTGTTTCAAGCTCATCGGCCTACACTCCCTCGAAGTACTCGACCATCTTCTGGTCGGGCGCCAGCTTGACGTAGGCCTTCTTCCACGAGGGTCGGAATCCCTCGAAGCGCCCCAGCCGCTTGCGCTTTCCGCGAACGTTCATCACGCGGACGTCGTCGACTTTCACCTTGAATACGGTCTCGACCGCTCGGCGCACGTCGAGAGCCGAGGCGCGCCGGTCGACCTCGAAGCACAGCGTGTGCTCGTCGTCCTTCAACAGCGTCGCCTTCTCGGTGATCACCGGCCGGCGGATGACGTCGTAGGGGTTCATTTGAGTGCCTCGCTGATGCGCTCGATTCCCGCGGTCGTTGTCAGCAGCCAGTCGTGCAGCAGCAGGTCGTAAACGCTCAAACCGAAGCCCTGCGACACGCTCACGCCGGGCAGATTGCGCGCCGCACGCTGCAGCGCCTCGTTGCCCTCGATGTCGTAGATCAGCACCTTGCCGTGCAAATCGAGGCCGGCGAGCAACGCCGCGACGTTCTTGGTCTTGGGGGCGTCGATGGAGAGATCGTCGACGACCACGATCTGGTCGTCGCGGCGCTTCGCGGTGAGGGCCATCTGCAACGCGTGGCGCTGTTTCTGGCGCCCCAAACGGTAGCTGTAGTCGCGCGGCGCCGGACCGAACACGATACCGCCCTTGCGCCAGATGGGCGTTCGCGTCGAACCTACGCGGGCGCGACCCGTCCCCTTCTGCCGCCAGGGCTTGCGGCCGCCGCCGGAAACCTCGCCGCGGCCCTTGGTCTTGTGCGTTCCCTGTCGCTTGCCGGCCTGGTGGTGCACCACGACCTCGTGCAGCAGGCTGCGCTTGACGTTGCGATCGAAGACCGTCGGCGAGACCTCGACCTCGCCGACCGGCTTGTTGTTGCGATCTTTGACCGGAATCGTCGGCATCGTCCTAACCTCTGATCGTCGGGCGGATGTACACGTAGCCCTTCCGGGAACCCGGCACCGAACCGGCCACGAGGATGAGGTTCTCGTCGGCGATGACCTCGAGCACCCGCAGCCCGATTTCGGTGACGCGCTTGCCGCCCATACGGCCCGGCATGCGCTGGCCCTTCAGAACTTTGGCTGGATAGGCGGCCATGCCGATCGAGCCGGGGGCGCGGTGGAACATCGAGCCGTGTGTTGCCTTGCCGCCGCCGAAGCCGTGCCGCCGCATGACGCCCTGAAAGCCGCGGCCCTTGGTGGTGGCCGTCACGTCGACCTTGCCGACCTCGGCGAACTGATCGACCGTCAGCTTGTCGCCCGGGTTGACCTCCTCGTCGCCCTCGATCTCGAACTCACGGATCACGCGTACGGGCGGGTGACCCGACGCGGCGAGGTGGCCGCGCATGGCCTTCGTGTGGCGCTTGTCTTTGACCGTCTCGTCGAGGAGACCCACCTGAGCGGCGCGGTAGCCGTCGGACTCCTCCGTCTTGACCTGCAGAACGACACAGGGACCGGCCTTGAGCACGGTTACGGGGACGTGGTTGCCGGCGTCGTCGAAGACCCGGGTCATCCCGATTTTCTGACCTATCAGTCCCTTGACCATCTTCCTCTACCTGCTCTCGTACCTTCTCAGTGCTCTGGCCCGAAGGCCTTGATCTCGACATCGACGCCGGCAGGCAAATCGAGCCGCATCAGGGCATCGACGGTCTGCGGGGTCGGCTCGAGAATGTCGACGAGCCGCTTGTGCGTACGGATCTCGAACTGCTCACGCGACTTCTTGTCGACGTGGGGCGAGCGCAGAACCGTGTAGATGCTCCGCTCGGTGGGCAACGGAATCGGCCCGGCGACGCGCGCACCCGTGCGCTCCGCCGTCTCGACGATCTCGTGCGCCGACACGTCGAGCACCCTGTGGTCGTACGCCTTGAGGCGAATGCGAATCTTCTGATCCATTTGCTAGGCTCCGATGCCTTTACCCTGCGGCTTGCAGCTCCCTTATTCGTGGATGTCGGTGATGGTGCCGGCGCCGACGGTGCGTCCACCCTCACGGATGGCGAACCGCAGCCCCTTGTCCATCGCGATCGGCGTGATCAGCTCCACCTTGAACGTCACCGAGTCGCCCGGCATCACCATCTCGATGCCTTCCGGCA
>CBDUAS010000135.1:0-8194 GCA_965365185.1 uncultured bacterium
CCCAGAGGTCGCCGCCGACGTGATCGGGGTGGTAGTGGGTGATCAGCGCGCCCACAACCTTGTAGCCGTCGGTCCGGGCGGTGTCGAGCAGCCCGAGCACGTCCCAGGCCGGGTCGACGATCACCGCCTCACGCTTCACGGGATCGCCGATGACGTACATGAAGTTGGCCATCTGGCCGGCGATGTTGTCGTTGGTGGCCAGCTGGCGGCCGGCCAGCAGCTGCCGGAAGTAGAGCTGGGGCGTGGTGGTGTCGGTCATCTCGGGTCGAGCCTACCGTAGGCTCGGTCCACTACAGCCCGATCTCGTCGCCGTCTTCCAGCAGACCAAAGCCGAGCCTCAACACCCGAGCCCGCGCGGTCGACTCGGGATCGACCACCGGATTCGAATGGTTGAAGTGGGTGAAGTAGATCTCGGTGCCGCCGGCTTCCACGACCGGCGCCAGACGCTCCAGGCTGGTTCCGATCAGCGGGTGGCCGATCTCCTCGACGCTGCGCCCGGGCAGCTCGTCGGTGGAGAAGAAGCTACCGTCGAGGAGCGCCACGTCCACGTCGCCGAGCACCTCTTCGATGCTCGGATCCCAGGCTGTCCACGAGTCGGTGTCGGGCACGTAGAAGACCGTCTGCCGCGGGCCCGAGATCAAGAGGCCGACGGTGTCGGTGTACTCGTCGCGATGCGGAACCGGCAGCGCCCGAACCCGGACCCCCTCGCCGAGCTCGACGGCGGTGTCGGCGGGCAGCTCGCGCAGCTCGACGTTCTGGCGCTCGACCAGGAGGCTCCACGGGCCGTTCGTTCGCAGGAAGGAGAGCATCCGAGGGGTGCCCCAGACCGGGAGCCCGGAGGAGCTCACCGCCTCGTAGCCGAAGAGCGCCAGACCGAGGTAGTGACCGACGTGGGCGTGGGTGAGGAACACTCCGTCGACGGGGGCTCTGTCCACTCGGGCGTCGGGAGCGTCTCGGGCGTCGGCGAGCAGCTCCAACTGCTCGGAGACGTCGGGCGTGGCATCGATCAGGTAGACGCGCCGGCTCTCGGGGAGGACAACCGCGAGGCTCGCGACGAGACGTCGGTGGGACGGATCGGTTCGAGCCCGCCGGCAGTTGTCGCCCCTGCAGGCGATGTGCGGCGCCGCGGGCGGAGTCGATGGCGTCGCGCAGGAACAGCCGCATGACGGTGACACACTGGTCGTTGCGGCTGCGTCCCGTGTGCAGCTTCGCACCGATCGGTCCGGCGATCTCGGTGACGCGGTTCTCGATGACGGTGTGGATGTCTTCGAGGGCCGGGTCGAGCTCGATGGCTCCGCGCTCGAGCTCCGCTCCCACCTGATCCAGCGCCCGGTGGAGCGCATCCACCTCCTCGGCGTCGAGCACGTCGGCCTTCGCCAGTGCCCGGATGTGTGCCTGACTGTAGCGGATGTCGTGCGCCGCCAAGTGCGAATCGAGATGGATCGACGCGGTGTAGCGCTGGGCGATCTCGGCGGAGTCGGCGCCGAACCGTGCCTGCCAAAGCGTGCTCATCGTCTATTGCTCCGCGCCCGGCAGGATCGCGTCGCGGGCGCCTGCCGTCTCGCCGTCCGGGGGCCCGGTCGCGACGCTGCCCGCAGCCACAGTCGAGGGGTCGGGCCCTTGCCCGACGTCGCTCTCGTTTTCCTGCGCGCGCCCGGCGTCAATCTTGTTTCGCCGGATGTTGCCGTCGCTCTCGGATGATCCCCCTGCTCCGGTCGCCGCCAGCAACGCCTGGCGCTGCGAGGCCAGCTTCAACCGCAGTGCCTGCAGCCGGATGAAGCCCTCGGCGTCCTTCTGGCGGTAGACGTCATCCTCCTCGAAGGTGACGTGCTCCTCGCAGTACAGCGGAAACGGCGAGATCCGCCCGCTTACCCTGCAGTTGCCCTTGTAGAGCTGCAACCGCGCGCTGCCCGTGACCCCCTCCAGGGCGCTGTCGATGAACGCCGTCATCGCCTTCATTTCCGGGGAAAACCAGAAGCCGTAGTACACGCTCTCGGCGTACCTGAGCGCCATCTGGTCGCGCATGCGCAGCACCTCCCGATCCATGGCGATCGACTCGACGGCGCGCAGGGCGGCGTGCAATAGCGTGCCGCCCGGTGTCTCGTAGACACCGCGCGACTTCATGCCGATGAAGCGGTTCTCGACGATGTCGATGCGGCCGACGCCGTGGCGCCCGCCGATGTCGTTGAGTCGCGCCAGCAATGCCGCACCCGCGAGCGCCTCGCCGTTTACCGCCACGGGAACCCCGTCCTCGAAGGTGATGGTGACCTGCTCCGGTTCGTCGGGCGCCTGGAGCGGATCGCGGGTGAGGTTGTAGATATCGGCCGGCGCCGCCGCCCACGGGTCCTCCAGCACGCCTCCCTCGAAGGAACAGTGCAGCAGGTTACGGTCGACGCTGTAGGGCTTGTCCGGGCTGGCGTCGATCTCGATGTCGTGTCGCTCGGCGTAGGCGATGAGCTCGGCCCGCGACCGCATGTTCCACAGGCGCCAGGGGGCGAGCACCTGCACGCCGGGTCGCAGAGCGTAGTAGGCGAGCTCGAAGCGCACCTGGTCATTGCCCTTGCCGGTGGCACCGTGTGCCACGGTGTCGGCCCCGAGGTCGTTGAGCACCTCGATGTGGTACTTGGCGATCAGCGGTCGGGCGAGCGAGGTACCGAGCAGGTATTGCCCCTCGTACACCGCGTTCGCCCGGACACCGGGAATCACGTATTCGCGGACGAACTCGTCCTGCAAGTCGAGGGTCCGCACCTCGGTGGCTCCGGTGCGCCAGGCCTTGCGCTCGATCTCGGCGATGTTCTCCGCCTGGCCGATGTCGGCGATGTAGGCGACGACCTCACAGTCGAACGTGCGCCGGATCCAGTGCAGCATCACCGAGGTGTCGAGGCCGCCGGAGTATGCGAGGACCACCTTCTTCGGCAGGCTCCCCAGTTCGTAAAGCTGTGTGGCTTCGGTGGGCTTCGGGATGGGCATGATGGGCGTCCGTCTGGTATTCGGTGGATTGGGCGCGGTCCTGGGCACGAGGAAGGACCCGACCGCGAGGGATGAAGTGCTTACAACCAGTCCTCGAGCCGGTCTCGGAACCGCGCCCAGCCGGTCTTCTCTCGCAGGACCACGAGCAAGGTGTTGTCGCCGGCGACCGTCCCGACGACATCGTCTACTTCGAGCCGGTCGAGGGCCTCCGCCACCGGATGGGCATTGCCGCTGTCGGTGTGCACGACCGCGAGGTCGCCGGAGCCGTCGACCGAGGCCACGAACTCGCGCAGGATCCGGATGCTGCGCTCCGTCAACGCGGCGACGTTGGGGGGCACCGCGTAGCAGTAGCCGCCGTCGTTCCCCGGGGTCTTCACCAGACCGAGGTCCTTGATATCGCGCGACACGGTCGACTGGTTGACCTCGATCCCCTCGTTCTCCAGCTCGCGCACGAGAGCCGTTTGCGTGCGGATGTCCTGCTCGCGAACGAGGCGCAGGATGGCTTGCTGGCGGGTGTACTTGGAGATCATGGGGCATGAATATGCCTTATCACGCATAATAATGCAACAACCTGCTGGCAGAAGCATCGAGAGCTGGTGCTCTTGCCCCCGATCGCGATTCCGCGTCGTCTCTCCGTCGAAACTCCCTCTGTCTTGGCGTACGCTGTCGGCATGAACCCCGAGCACGTCCAATGATCGACCGCCTCATCTCGTATGCGCTCCCGGTGGCGTTGGCGGCACTCGCCGGTGGGCTGCTGGCCGTCCTCGGTGCTCGGGTCCGCCTGCTGCCGCCGCTCCCGGCGTTCGGTCTGTTCGCGTTGTCGGTGCTCGGGGGAGGCGGCGCCGCGTTCGTTCTCGGTCTGTGGGGAATCGTCCGGGGCGCCGGGCCCGACGGAGCCTCGCGTGTGCCGACCATCGTCGCCGGCGCCATCGGCCTCGGTTGCGTTGCCTTCATTGTCGTCATCGTCGCCGGCGCGGGTCGAGCGCCAACGATCCACGACATCACCACCGACCCGGAGAATCCGCCGGTGTTCGTCGAGGCGGCGCGCAACCCGGCGAATCGCGGGCGCGACCTGGCGTATCCCGACGGTGCTGCGGACACGGCCGCCCTGCAGCGGGCCGCGTATCCCGATCTCAACCCGATCGTATTGCAGTTGCCCGCGGACGAGGCCTTCGAGGCGGCGCTCGAGGTTGCCGCGGTGCGGGGCTGGAAGGTAGTGGCGCGAGACGATGCGGCAAGGACCTTCGAAGCCGAGGACGAGACGTCGGTGTTCCGCTTCGTCGACGACATCGTCGTCCGGGTCCGCGAGAGTGACGGCAACGCAATCGTCGACGTGCGCTCGACGTCCCGCGTGGGTGAGGGCGACATGGGCGTGAACGCCGAGCGCATCCGCTGGTTTCGCGACGCCCTGCTGACCGGTCGCCGCTGAACGTCGACCGATCGGCCGCGAGGGCAGCCGCTGCCCTCGCCGCCGTTGGCGATCGCCGTCGCACGACATAGGCTGTCGCTATTGCTGACCGTGCTCCAAGGAGGACGTGGGATGTCTCGGCACCCGACCGGCCGCCGTCGCGATCTCGGCGGATTGATTCCGGGCCTGATCCTGATTGCCGTCGGCCTGGCCTTCTTGCTCGAGCGCTTCGACGTAATCTCGATAGGCTACATCTGGCGCCTGTGGCCGTTGGTGCTGATCATCATCGGCTTCACGCACCTGTTACGACCCGAGGGCGGACGCCGCAGCATTTTTCTGCTGCTCCTCGGCGTCTGGTTGCAGATCAACGTGCTCGAGCTGTGGGGCCTCGACTTCGGTGACTCCTGGCCGCTGCTCATCATGTTCATCGGTGCATCGTTCGTTTTCGATGCCCTGGTTTCGGGCAACCCGCGGCGGCAGTGGGGGAGCGCCGGAGGGGCGCCGGCGAGCGGACCGTCGCCCCCGGGAGCGGGCGCGTCATCAGAGGACGGGCCGCGCGCCGCGTCGGATGCAGGCGCGGATGCGTGGCAGCCACCGCGCTCCGGCGAAGGTCGATGAGCCGCTCGGCCGCGTCGCTGATCTCCCCTCGGCTGGTGCTCGGCGTCATCATCATGGCGCTGGGGGTACTGTTCTTTCTCGACAATCTCGACGTACTGGCGTTCGACGACGCTATCCGCTGGTGGCCGCTGGCGCCGATCGCCATCGGACTTGCCCTGGCGTTACAGACGGGAGGCACGGGCAACCGCGGGTTCGGGCTCTTTCTCATCGGCGCCGGCATATGGGCGCTGCTCAACGAGCTCGGCATCGTCGACTTGGAGTTCTGGGACGTGTTCCCGGTGCTCTTGATTGCCGTCGGTGGCTGGTTGATCTGGCGCGCGACCACGGGCCAGACAGACCCTCTCCTCGGGCCGTCCAGCCCCGATCTTGCCCCGGGCGATCCGCGGTCCACCGCAGCCGATACCGTCTCGGCGTTCGGTTTCCTGCGGCACGTCGAGCAGGCTTGTACCTCACGCAGCTTCCAGGGCGCCGACCTGACGGCGATCATGGGCGGCTGCACCGTCGATCTGCGCGGGGCGGACATCGGTCCCGAGCCGGCGGTCATCGACGCCTTCGCCTTCTGGGGCGGTATCGAGATCCTGGTTCCGCCGGGATGGGTGGTCACCAACAAGGTGCTGCCGCTGCTCGGTGCCGCGGACGACGCAACCCGCCCTGTGCCCGGGGCGTCCAAGCAGCTCCTCGTACGCGGCACATCGATGATGGCCGGCGTCGAGATCGCCAACGAGAAGACTGACGACTGAGGGGCGGCGTGGGAAGCTATCGTCGGTATCCCGCATCGAGCACCGCCGCGGCGAGCTCCGGCCGGCCGTCGGTGGCAAACCGACAAGCCAGACATGACCAAGGACTGGACGTTCGAATCTCTGCGCGCGTTGACGCAGGCCTACATGCCCGCGGCGGCCCTGATGGCGGCCGCCGAGCTCGACGTCTTCGGCCTCCTGGCGGACGGTCCGCGCAGTGCGCCTGAGCTCGCGACCGGGCTCGGAGCCGATCTCCGTGCGGTCACGATCCTCGCCGACGCGCTTACCGCAGTCGGGCTGCTGGAAAAGCGTGACGGCCGCTACGCAGCCGCTCCCGGTACGCTCGATACCCTGACCGCCGACGGGGCGGCCTCGGCATTGCCCTACGTGCAGCACCATGCCAACTCCTTCAGGGCTTGGACCCGGCTCGCCGAGGTCGTGCAGACGGGTCTCCCCGCCAGCGTCGACGCCAGCATCCGCGGTGCGGAGGCCGACCACACGGCCTACATCGACACGATGGCCGTTGTCGGTCGCCAGGCCCCCGAAGTCATTGCTGCGATCGACCGGCTGGGGTTCGAGCACTTCCTCGACGTCGGCTGCGGCCCGGCCGCCTGGGCGATTGCGCTGCTGCGGGCCGTCCCCGGTTGCCGCGCTACGCTGTTCGACCTGCCGGAAGTGTTGCCGATCGCCCGCAAGAACGTCGAAGCAGCGGGCCTGCAGCAACGAGTGACGTTCGTGGCCGGCGACTACCGCGCCGACGAACCCTTGCCGGCCGGCGCCGATATGGTCTGGGTCAGCGCCATTGCCCATATGAACTCGCGTCGGCAGAACCGGGAGCTGTTCACCAAGGCCCACGCCGCCCTGCCGGCAGACGGCCAAATCATGATCCGCGACGTCGTCATGGACGAGGCCCATACCGAGCCGAGGTTTGGCGCCTTGTTCGCGGTTCTCATGCTGCTGCGCACCGAGGCCGGCGGCACCTACAGCTTCGAGGAGTTCCGCCAGGACCTCGCGGAGGCGGGGTTCGAGCACGCCGAGCTGTTTCGCCACGAGCTCGGCATGGACTCGATCATCCGGGCGCGGAAGACCGGCTGAACCGCGGAAACACCGCGGCGCACGGCGGCGGGGAAGCCGGCGGCGGCGCGTTCGGCCTCCTTTCTCCCGAGAGGGTGTGCAAGTCACGGACTTCTGCCCGTCGTACGGGATGAACCGACGCATCCCCTGCAATCGGAGGTCAGCCGTGAAGCTCCTGCAGAAGGTCCCCCATTTCACCGTCGTCTTCCTCTTCGCTCTCGTCGCTGCCGAGGGCCTGGCGACGTCCCAGCGCGGCGGCACGCGCTTGATCTCGCCGCCGCCGAACGGCGGCCCGCGGGCGCCGGTGGGCACGATCGAGGTGACGCCCGCGCCGCCGACGATCACCGATGTCGTCGACCCGAGCGTCGTTTCGCCGGCGTCGCCGGCGCGTGCGACGGGCCTGTCGGACCCGCTTGTGCAGCGGCTTCGCACCGACGTCTCGATCACCGTCGACGGCGACCAGCGCGTTGCCCGCGTCGAGGTCGAGGAGCAATTCCGCAACAACGGCCACCGTTTGCTCGAGGGGGATTACCTGTATCCGATTCCGGCAGGGGCGGTGTTTACGGACTTCTCGCTGTTCATGGGCGAGCAGGAGCTCAAGGGCGAGATGCTCAATGCCGAGGTGGCGCGGGGCATTTACGAGGAGATCGTGCGGCGCAAGAAGGACCCGGCGCTGATCGAGCTGGTGGGGCACGGCTTGCTGCGCGCCCGTGTCTTTCCCATTGCCGCGGGAGAGACCCGTCGCGTGATTCTCCGCTACACGCAGGTGCTCGGCCGTGACGGCCATCTGGTGCGGTTGCGCTATCCGCGAGTCGTGGGCCTGTTCGATGCCGGCGAGGAGTCCGCGAGCCGGCCGATCGAGCCTCCGGTGAGGGCGCCGCGGTTGCCGATCGCCTATCCCGTCGACCCGCCTTTCGGTCTGAGCATCACGGTAACCGACGCCGGCCTGTTCGCTACACCGTACTCGCCGACGCACCGCATCGAGGTGCGCGAGCGCGGCGACGAGATGCTCATCGACCACGACGGCGGCGGCGAGGCGCCGCGCGACTTCGAGCTCTTTCTGCCGCTGCGGGAGACGGCGGTGGGTGCCAGCGTCGTCAGCCATGCGCCGATCGGCGATGCGGGCTACTACATGCTGCTGCTGTCGCCGCCGGTTGCCGCGGAGGTCTCCAGCATTCCACGCGATCTGACGCTGGTGCTCGATGTTTCCGGTTCAATGTCCGGTGACAAGATCGTACAGGCACGGGCGGCCCTCGATCAGATTCTCGCCCAGCTCCATCAGGACGATCGCTTCCGGGTGATCACGTTCTCGAGCGTCGTGCGGCAGTTTCGCCGCGGGTTTTCGGCCGCCGGAGTCGACGACGTTCGGGCGGCGCGCGAGTGGCTC
>CBDUAS010000136.1:0-8186 GCA_965365185.1 uncultured bacterium
CGCCAACATGCTGCTGGCGCGTGCCTCCGCGCGCCGCAGGGAGGTCGCCATCCGCCTGGCAATGGGCGCCGGCCGCGCCCGGCTGGTGCGCCAACTCCTGACCGAGAGCGTCATCCTGTCGCTGCTGGGCGGTATCGCCGGGCTGCTGCTGGCAATCTGGTTGACCGGCCTGCTCGGCAGTCTCGACCTCGGCATCCCGATCGACGTGGCGGCGAAGTTCGCCGTCGACGGCCGGGTGCTGCTGTTCACCCTGGGCGTGTCGCTCGCCACCGGAATCGCCTTCGGTCTCGTGCCGGCGCTGCGCGCGTCTCGCCCCGACCTCGTGCCCGCCCTCAAGGCTGCCGACGCCGGTACCGAATCGGGGCGCAAGCGCCTGGAGCTACGCGACGTGCTGGTGGTGGCGCAGGTCGCGGTGTCGGTGGTGCTGCTGGTCGGCGGCGCGCTGCTGTCCCGTAGCCTGTTCAACGCGGAGCGCATCGACATCGGCTTCGACGTCGACCGCATCGGTTTCCTGTCGATGGACCTCAGCATGGTGGGCTACGACGAGGAATCAGCCGCCGCCCTGGTGGAAACCGCGCGCCTGCGACTGGAGAGCTCATCCGGCGTGCAAGCGGTCAGCGTCACCAGCCGCGTGCCGCAGTCGGTGAACAACAACGGCTTCGGCCTTTTCATCGATCAGGCGTCGGCGGCCGACCGACCCTACGGCGTCGACGGAACCTATGTCGACGAGCGTTACTTCGACACCTTCGCGCTATCGATCGTGGCGGGGCGTGGCATCGAGACGGCGGACATCGTCAACCAGAGCCGCGTGGCGGTGGTCACGGAGGCCATGGCGGAGCGCTTCTGGCCGGGGGAGAGCGCCATCGGCAAGCAATTCCGGCGGACGTTCGACGGGCCTGCATATCAGATCGTCGGCGTGGTGGAGGACTACAAGGTCAACACTCCGGGCGAGCAGCCGACGCCTTACCTTCACTTCCCGGCGCACGAGCAGGTGGCGCTGTTCGCCAACTTCATCGTCCGGTCCGAGACTCCGATCGCCCCCGAGATGCGGCGCTTCGAGCAGGTGCTCACGGGCCTCGACGCGGACATCGTGTTCCTGCAGACGGGTCCGCTGCGCGACCTGATGGACATCCGACTCCTGCCCATTCGCGTCGGCACCTGGTTCATCGGCAGCTTCGCCCTGCTGGCAGCGTCTCTCGCTGCCGTCGGCCTGTACGGCGTGATCGGCTACTCGGTGAGCCGCCGTACGCGCGAGATCGGTATCCGTGTCGCCCTCGGCGCCGAATCCGGGCGCGTCCTCGGCCTGGTAGTGCGGCAAGGAATGGTGCTGGTGCTCGTCGGCGGCGTGATCGGCGCCGCACTCGCGGCGCTCGCCGGCCGGGTGCTCTCGAGCGTGCTATACGGCATCAGCCCCGTCGATCCGGTTGCCTTCGGCGGCGCCATCGGGCTGTTGTTCGCCATCGCCCTGCTGGCCAACTACATCCCCGCCCGTCGAGCCGCCCGCATCGATCCGATGATCGCGCTGCGCTCGGAATGACGCCGATGCGCGCGGCCGTCGCCACCCGCGGCTATCCGTCGCGGTTCAGGTTGTACCGCATGATCGCGGCGTGCTTGCTGCCGGGCTCGCGCTCCAACCCGAAGACGTCGCCTCGGGGTCCGGCGCGGCGCGCCAGAATCGGTTCGATCAGGTCCTTGTCGTCGCTGTCCAGCGAAAACGAGAACGCCGCCAGATACTGCCGCACCCGATTGCGTCGACTGGTGCCGACGATGGCCGCGGCGACCCGCGGTTGCTCGAGCAGCCACCGCAGGGCCACCGTGCTGATCGAGACCCGGTGCTTGCCGGCGATGGCCGCCAGCGCCACCAGCAGCTCCTGGTAAAGGTCCCAGCCACCGAACTCCTCGATCACGAGCCCGTACTTGGTGAGCGAGCGGTTCGCCGGCTCGACAGGGGGCGCGGCCATGCCGATGTAAGCGTCCGAGAGGAATCCGCCGGCCAGGGCACCGTAGCAAAGCAGCCAGGCACCGCGCCGGGCACAGCTCTCGATCATGCCCCGTTGCGGCCGCGTGTCGAGGGGAGAGAACTGCACCTGGTGGGCAACGAGCGGCGCGGCAGCGGCGATTTCCTCGAAATGCGTGACATCGAAGTTCGTCGCTCCCAGCAGTCGTATCTTCCCTTCCCGCTGCAGATCTGCCAGCCAACCGGCAGCCTCGACATACCCGGGCACCTCGTAGTCCCACCAGGCGAACTGCACCAGGTCGAGGCGCTCGACGCCCAGGCGCAATAGCGAGCGTTCGATGATGCGATCCACGTAGGCGCGATCGACGACAGCCAAATCGTCGCGATCGGGCACGAGCTTCGTATGGATCTGCAGCTCCGCGCGCGTGGCGGCGGGCCGGCGTTGCAGATACGCGCCCAGCAGCTCCTCGACGCCGGTGTAGATGTCGGCGCAGTCGAACGCCGTGAAGCCACCAGCGACCAGCTCGTCGAAGCGCTTGAAGATCTCGTCACGCTCCAATGACGCGCGCGCGTGACCTTCGGAGAGCTGCCAGGCGCCGTTGACGATCCGCGGGATGGTGTACCCGGGAGAAAGCTCGACGCGGGGAACAGGGGGCATTCAGTCCTCCAGGGGCACGCGCGTGACCTCGCTGTGGCGAAACGTCTTCTTGCCGGTTCGGGTGATGCGGAAGATAGCGCCGCAGTGGGGGTCCGGGCAGGCGATCTCGGCGTCGGTGGTCATCCAGTCGTTGGGGTGGGTGTCGCGCTGCTTTGCCGGCAGGAATACCAGCAACGAAGCCAGCGGATAGATCGGAAACGTTTGCCCGTCCGGCATCGAGAGATTCTCTCCCGAGAGCTCGAAGTAATCGCCGATCTGATGGTTGCAGACCATCTCGCCGCGGCTGCGCACCACCTCGACACGAAGATCGTAAAGCGTAAACTCGTCCGCTGGCTTCTCCACTCGTTCCTCCGGGGTCTTCTTCCAGGTTCATGAACGAATCCGATTCGCTCCGATTCTACGGCGGTACGCCCGGTGCGCTGGCGCCGTTCGCCTTCTTTCTTGTCGGCGTCGCCTGGTTGGGCCTCTCCGGAGCCCCCGACGAACGCGGATTCTGGCCGGTGCTGCTCATCTCGCTGGCTGTCGGTATGGTGCTCTCGCGCGATCGCGCCGCCTACGCCGAGGCCGTTATCGACGGCATGAGCCGGCCGATCGTCATGCTGATGGTCATGGCCTGGATCCTCGCCGGCGTGCTCGGGGCGCTGGTCAACGCCAGCGGCTTCGTCGAGGCGCTGATCTGGATGGCCGCCGGGCTGGGGCTGCAGGGGGCCGCGTTCGTCGCCGCGACGTTCGTGATCTGCGCCATGGTCTCGACGGCAACCGGCACCAGCCTGGGCACGATCCTGCTTTGTTCGCCGCTGCTGTTCCCGGCGGGAGGCTCGCTGGGAGCCGACCTCCCCGTGCTCCTGGGCGCCATCGTCGGCGGCGCCACGTTCGGCGACAACGTTTCGCCGGTCTCGGACACCACCATCGCCTCGGCGACCACCCAGGATGCCGACCTCGGCGGCGTCGTGCGCAGCCGCTTGAAGTACGCCGTCGTTGCTGCGGCAATCGCCTTGTGCGGATACGTGGCGCTGGGAGCCGGTGACGATTCATCCGCCGTTGCCGGCGCCGCACTGGGCGGCGATCCGCGCGGGCTGCCGATGTTGCTGTCGCCGGTCGTCGTCCTCGCCCTGCTGCTGGCTCGCCGCCACCTGGTCGTCGGCTTGATGTTCGGCATCCTCACCGCCGCGGCCGTCGGCCTCGGCCTCGGCCTGCTGGCCCCTGCCGATCTGATCCGCATCGACGCGGACAACTTCGTCGCCGCCGGGTTGCTTCTCGAGGGGATGGAGCGGGGCGTCGGTGTTTCGCTGTTCACGCTCCTGCTCATGGGCCTGGTGGCCGGCCTCGAAGCAAGCGGCCTCATCGGCCGCATCATCTCCTCGGCGCAGCGACGGATTCGCTCGCCGCGGGGTGCAGAGATGTGGCTGTTCGGTACGGTCAGCGCCGTGGTGATCCTCACGACCCACTCGGTCGTGGCGATCCTGACCGTGGGGCGTTTCGCACGCGAGACGGGCCGCGCTTTCGGCATCGGCCGCTATCGACGCGCCAACATCCTGGACATGACGGTGTGCACGTACCCGTTCCTGCTCCCGTTCTTCATACCGACGATCCTGGCGGCGAGCACGACATCAGCGGGGGCCGCATTCGGCCTGCCGCGAATCTCGGCAGTGCAGGCGGGAATGTTCAATTTCCATTCCTGGGCGTTGCTCGCGGTGGTGATCGCATCGATCCTCACGGGCTGGGGACGGCCCGCTTCTTCCACCACACGCGCAGCAACAGGGCCGCGCAAAGAACCGCCACCACCGCGGTGACGGTCCCCGGGTAGCGCTCGTACATCAGCGAGATCGCCGATCCCGACGCGGTGAAGGCGATCGCACCCGGGAGGATGCCGAGGGCCGTGGTCCACAGGAACGTCGAGCGCCTGACCTGGAGCAAACCCGCGGCCCAGTTCACCACCGTGAAGGCCACCACCGGAGTGAGGCGAAGCATCAGCAGCACCGGGGCCTCGGTATCCTTCAAGGCGTCGAGCTTCTGCAGAGCCTCCGGCCGCACGAATCGGCGGGTGAGCTTGACGCCGAAGCAACGCGCCAGCTCGTAGCTGACCATCGCCCCGAGCATGGCGCCGCCCCAGGTGATGAGCACGCCCAGGAAGGGGCCGAACAGCATGCCGTTCATGGCCGCGGGGATCTCCGCCGGGATCGGCAGGATTGCCACGACGACCATGAGCAGAGGGGCAGCCCAGTAGGCTGCCGTCCGATTCTCCCGCAGCCAGGTGTAGATGGGGCTTTCGGTGAACTCCGCATCTTCCTGGGCCGCTGCCGCGGCTTCCGTCGAGGCAGCCGCCGGCAGAACGGCCGCGCCAGAGACTTCCGTCGCGGCAAGCGCCGGCAGAACGGCCGCCCCGGGGGCTTCCGTCGCGGCAAACGCCGGTACGACGGCCGCCGCGCAGACGAAAACCAGGAGCGAGCTTCCCAGCGATGCCCAGGACTCGGCGCCGACGCGCGCGTGTCCGGCAGGCGCCGGGTTCCCCCGGCGATGGCAACCGGTCATCCAGGCCTCTCTTACGGAGGAGCGTGTGTGTCGGGGAGCACATCCTCGGGGACCAGGACAGCCCCGAGAGGATCGGATAGGTATCCTAGCAGCGCACGCCGCGGCCTTCGCGAGCTGCCGGGTACTTCCGTAAGCAACGCATACGAGACGACTTTGTTTCGCCGAGGCGGCCGGACATGGCGACGGGATGGCTTCGCCGCGCGGCGAGACCCAGCGACCTATACTGGGATCCATGGGCTCGAATGCGACATCGGTCGGCGTCACCTGGCTGAACGGAGACATCTGGCGAGACGGTGAGATACCCCCGCCGAGCGCCGCACTTCTGCACGATAGGGGTTTCGTGCTGGGTGACGGCCTGTTCGAGACGATCTTGGTTCGCCGCGGGTTGCCGGTGTTGTGGACAGAACACGTCGACCGGATGGTGGCCACGGCCCGGGCGCTGCACTTCCCTTTGGCCGATGACTTCGGCGAAAGGGCGCGCGCCGCTGCACGGGCGCTGCTGGAGATTGCCGGCGAGGACTCACTGGCTCGCGGCAGCCTGCGCCTGACCGTGACCCGTGGGTCGGGTACGGCGTTCGGCCTTGACGCGCCGACGGAACCGCAGCCGACGACGCTGCTGCGCCTGACGCCAGCCCGCCGTCGGTCGCGGGCGTATGCGGACCGTGAGACCGTCTGGATCGTCGATCAGCCGCGCGTCGATCCCGACGGCCTTCTCTCGGGCCACAAGACGACCTCCTCGATGTGGCGCGTTCTCGCCCACGAGACGGCGCGCAATCACGGCGCCGACCTGGCGCTGCTCCGGACACTCGACGGCGACGTCGCCGAGGCCGACTCCGCCTGCGTCTACGTGGTCGTCGACGGAGCCGTGGTCACGCCACCGCTCAGCCGGGGCATCCTGCCGGCAACCACGCGGGCGTTCGTCCTCGCGGAGCTCGCCGCCGACGGGCGCCCCTGCGAGGAGCGCCTGGTGCTTCCCGAAGAAGTGTCCTCGGCCGGCGAGGTCATCCTCAGCTCGAGCGTCAGCGGCATCCGTGCGGTCGCGGCCGTGGACGGCAAGCCCCTGCCCGCCGCGGCCCCCGTCGCCGAATGGCTCGATGAGCGCTACGAGGCCCTGGAAGGCGGCTTCTGACGACCTCGCGGCGAGACGGTCAACGGCCGTCCTGTTGCACCGGCAGGAGCGTGAAGCGCGCCACGTTGTCGGTACCGAAGTACTTCTGCGCCGCCGCGTGGATCTTTTCCGGGGTGATGCCCTCGATGACCTCCTCGTAGGTCAGAAGGTTGCGGATGTCGTGGCCGGTGACGTACGAGCTGACGATGGTGCTGAGCCACCAGGAATTGCTCTCCTGGTTGGTCTCGAAGCTGCGCAGGTAGTTGGCACGCACGTCCGCCACCTCGCTTTCCTCGGGCGGCGCCGCCTTCAGCTTCTCGATCTCCGCGAACACCGCGTCGGCAAGCTCGTCCGCCCGCTCCGGGTCCGAGCCATAGCTGATCGTGACGGTGTAGCGGTCGATGGGCCGCGTGGTCTGCGCGGCGCTGACGCCGACGCCGTAGGTGCCGCCGAGATCTTCCCGCAACACGTCGCGCAGGCGGTTTTGCAGCACCAGGCCCATGGCGGGAAGAACGACGCGCTGCTCCCGCACCTGTTCGAAGGGACCGGTGAAGTAGATGCGCGTCTGGCTCTGCGGCTCGATGCCCGCGTAGACCACCTCCTCGACCGGGCCCTCCACGTGGCGCACGCCGACGTCGCGCCAGGTCTCTTCGCGGCCGTTCGACGGCAAGCTCGCCAGATAACGCTCGACCAGCGGCCGCATGGTCGCGAGATCGAAGGTGCCGACGAAGAAGAACGTGAAGTCGCCGGCGTCGGCGAACCGATCCTGATAGAAGGCGAACGACCGGTCGGCGTCCCACTCGTCCAGGCTCTCGACCGTCTGCGTCTGGCGGCGCGGATGGTCTTGCCAGCGGATCTCGGTCATGCGCTTGTTGAACTGGAACCCGGGCGTTGCCTCGCGGTTGGCCAGCGATGCCCTGCCCTGCGCCAGAAACGCCTCCAGCGCCGTGTGGTCCACCCGCGGAGCGGTGAAGCGCAGATGGATGATCTGGAACAGCGTCTCGACGTCCTTCGGCGAGGCCTGTCCTCCCAGCCCCTCGGAAAACTCGCCGATCGAGGCGCTGGCGCTGGCTGCAATGCCGGCCAGCTTCTTCTGCAGGTCCACCAGGTTGAACTCGCCCAGGCCGCTGATGTTGACGACAGCGCTGGCGGTGCTGGCGATGATGTAGTCGTCATCGCTCGCCAGCGACGTGCCCCCGGGACTGGTGGCCGAAAAACGGATCTCGTCATCGCGCAGGTCGGTGGGCTTGAGCACGACTCTGGCGCCGTTGCTCAGCGCCCACTCGGTGATGTCCAGCTCCTCGATCCGTGATTCCGTCACGATGGAGCCGCCGTCGGGAATCACCGGCAGGAGCGGGGCGTCCGAGACGCTGTCCTCGTAGGCGGTCAGCACCTTGTCGGCGGCGCCGTCGAGAACGGCCAGCAGAGCTTCCTCTCCCGGAACCTCGACGCCCTCGGCTTCGGGCGCGTTGACCAAGACCACGCGATTGCTGTCGCTGATCCAATCGCGGCCGATCTCGTTGACCTCGTCGAGGGTGATTTCGGGAATGAAGCGCCGGTACAGCTCGAACTCGTACTCCAGCCCGGGGATGGGCTCGTCCTGCAAGTACGCCCGCGTGTACTCGTTGACGAAACTGGACGACCGGCGGTTGGCGCGGTCGTCGTAGGCACGCTGGATGTTGCGCAGGATGTTCGCTTTGGTGCGTTCCAGCTCGGTCTCGGTAAAGCCGAACTGCTCCACCCGCGCCGCTTCGGTCAGCAGCGTGTCGAGGCCGCGCTCGATGCCCTCCGGCGGCACGCCGGCGAACAACTGGTACATACCCTTGGTCCGCACCATGGCTCCCTTTGCCGATGCACCGAAGACGATCGGCGGGTCAGCCTGCTGCGTGATCTCCTGGGGCCAGTTGTCCACGTTGTCACCCAGCCGGGTG
>CBDUAS010000137.1:0-8181 GCA_965365185.1 uncultured bacterium
CGAACTCCCACAGCCGCGAGCCGTCGCGCTGTGGCCAGATGGTGGCCTGGATGGGCACCCGGTCGCCGATCTCCCAACCGAATCTCTCGGCGATGGCGCGCCCGACGACGGCGCCCGTTCGCGTGTTGAGCCACGCTTCGATCTGTTCCTCGGGGACGATGAACTCCGGGTACATGGCCAGGTACTCGAGCGGTTTGACCGGTGCCTGCATGAAGAAGTTCATCGGGTCCTGGTAGACCCCACCGAACCAGGTAGCGTGGGTGGCGTCGACGATGCCGTCGATCTGCTCCATCTGCGCCTCGTAGCTTTCCGGCAGCGGCTGGATGAGCGACACCTTGTGGCGCACCATCAACCGGTCGGCGCCGACGACGGAGACGCCGAACTCCAACGCCGTCTCGATCGCCGAGAGGTAGCCGTAGAGCAGGAACGCAACGAACACCGAGGCGAAGGTCAGGAAGGAGCGGATCTTCTTGCGCTTGAGGTTGCTCCAGACGAGATAGAAGTACTTCATTGCGGCCGCTCCGCCGTCAGGTGCCCCTCGTCGAGGTAGAGCGTCCGCGTCGCCCGCTCGGCCGCGTGCGGGTCGTGCGTCACCATGACCACGGTCTTGCCGTGGTCGCGACTGAGCGCTTGCAGGATGTCGAGGATCTCGTCGCCGGATTTGCGATCGAGGTCGCCGGTGGGCTCGTCGCACAACAGCACAGTGGGGTCGGTGGCGATCGCCCGGGCGATGCCGACTCGCTGCTGCTCGCCACCGGAGAGCTGCCGCGGGTAGTGCTTGGTGCGATGCTCGAGGCCGACGACCTTGAGCGCCGTCTGCACCTGGCCGGCACGTTCCTTCTTGGAGAGCGGCGTCAGCAGCAACGGTAACTCGACGTTACGCGCGGCGTTGAGCACCGGCAGCAGGTTGTAGAACTGGAAGACGAAGCCGATGTGGCGCGAGCGCCAGCTTGCCAGCTTGCGGGAGCCGAGCGTGTCGATACGCTTGCCTCCCACCTCGATGCTGCCGGTGTCGGGACGGTCGAGCCCGCCGATGAGGTTCAGGAGCGTGGACTTGCCGGAACCCGAGGGGCCCATCAACGCCAGGAACTCGCCGTTCGGTATCTGCAGGTCGAGGTCGTGGAGCACGTGGATCACCTCGGCACCGCGCTTGAAGTTCTTGCTCACGCCGTGGGCTTTGACGATGGTTCCGTTGCTATCGCTCATCAACCTGCCTCGGTCACTGCGTCGCCGTCGGCCAGTTCCGCCGGCCCCTCGACGACGACACGTTCGCCGGGCGACAGCCCGGAGACGATGACGACTTCGTTGTCGTTCTCGCTGCCGACGTTGACCGCTCGGCGCTCGATCACGCCGCCGCTGACGACGAGAACGACGTCGCGACCGCCCTGACGGCGTAACGCCTCCGCCGGGACGACGACGCCCAAGCCGTTACCGGCGTCGTTTGCACCGCCGGCCGCTTCCTCGCCGCCGACGCCTGGGCGATCGACCGCACCGGCCTCACGGAACGCCACCTTCACACCCATGTCCGGCAGGATCCGTGGGTCCAGCTCGTCGAAGCCGATGCGCACCGCCACCGTGGCGCGCTGGCGGTCGGCGGTGGGAATGATGGCAATCACCCGCGCCGGGATCTTCCAGTCGATGTAGGCATCGAGCGTGGCCTCGACCGCCTGGCCGGGGCGCACGCGGTTGATGTAGGCCTCGTTCACGTCGACCTCGATCTCCAGCGAGCTCATGTCGACGATGGTGCCGATGCCGGTGCGGGTAAAACCGCCGCCGGCGGCGGCGGGCGAGATCATCTCTCCCGGCTGGGCGTTTTTCGCCACCACCACGCCGGCAAACGGGGCGCGAATCTCGCGGTCCGCCAGCTCTTGCTCCCACAGCGCCACGCGGCGCTCGGCCACGGCGATCTCCTGGCGTTGCTGCACGATCCGCGCCTGCAGGGAGTCGTAGTTTGCCTCGGCGCCGTCGAGCTCGGCTTTGGAGACAACCCCGCGCTCGAACAGCGGTCGCACGCGCGCCAGCTCCAGCTCGGACTCGCGCAGCCGCACCTCGGTCTCGGCCAGCAGGGTGCGGGCGGCGGCCAGCTCGCTTTCGGCCAGCCGCAAGTTCACCTCCGTGTTGGAGGTGTCGAGGCGCGCCAGAAGCTGCCCGTCTTCGACCTCCATGCCCTCCTCGATGAGCACCTCGATGACACGGCCGGTGACTTTGGAGGAGACCGTCGCCATGCGCCGCGCGGTGACGTAGCCGGAGGCATTCAACACCGTGGCCGGCTGATCGAGCCGGGTCTCGCGAGCCGCCACGGTGCGAACCTCGAAGGTGGGCGTGCGGTTGTACAACCACCAGGTCCCGGCCGCGCCCAGCGCGGCGATGATGGCCACGGCAACGACGACGCCGAGAAGCGGCCGCCGTTCGCGCTCGCCGGACCGATCGATCTTCAGGCTGGCCAAGTCCTGTTCATCGGGCATGGCGGAATCTTACGGGAAAATTGCGCGAAATTCCCCGCCGGGGCAGTCAGCGGCCGGTCGGTCGCACGAGTGGTTCTCAGATGACGTCAGTGGGCGTGGCGCCGGCGGGTGAGGGTCGTTACTCGCGAGGTTCAGCGGCTATCGTCACCGGCGCGCGACAGCGGGTCGTTGACGGATGGCAGCCGTGCGCCTCAGCCGCGCTTCAGCCGCGCCTCAGCGGGTATCGAGCCGCAGGCGGATGCTCCAGTCGAGCTGTTTGAGGTCAAGCGGCTTGGCGAGATGCTCGGCGGCACCGAGGCGCAGGCACTCGCGCGCATCGTCGTCGGACGCGTAGCCGGAGATGGTACAGATGACGCCGATGCCGAGATCGTTGTCCTTGATTTGCCGCAGCACCTCGTGACCGTTGAGCTTGGGCATGTAGAGGTCCATGACCAGGATGTCGGGCGGGTCGGCGGCAATCTGTGCCAGCGCCTCCTCGCCGTTCGCGGCCGTCTGCACGTCGAAGCCGCGGCGCGCCAGAAAGCGGGACAGCAGGTCGCGCATCGAGGCTTCGTCGTCCCCCACCAGTGCGCGCGCCCTGCCGCCACGGTGCAGCGGCCGCACACCCTCGGTCAGGCGCAAGAACTCCAGCGGCATGTCGAACTCGACACCCACGACAAAGCCGTCCTGGCGTTCGTCCACCCGTCGGATCCTCCCCCAGGCCAGATCGGGCTTCAGTCGCCCGCGGGCGTTGAAGAAACGCACGATGCAGTCGGTCTCGCCGCTGATCTCTTGGCCGACCCACGCCGCCATTCCGCCGCGGCTGAGGTTGGTGCTCAGTCCGGAGACACCACGGTTGAGCTGGTCGTCCAGGGCGGTGCCGTGGGGGACGAGCTGCACCTGAATGAGCACGGACATCGCCGTGCGCGGGAACCCGCGCCGGTCCCGTCCTTCGAACGGCTCGATCATGATTTCACCTTATCAGGCGGTTCGACGGCCCAGAAGCTCGACTTCATCGAGCTGAAAGCCCAGCGTCTGACCGCCGTCGAGGCGGACCACGACGAGCCTGCCTCGCTTGGGGCTTTCGAACTGGGAAACGTACGTTCCCACGGGATTGTCGGACTCGATGCCGTGGCGCTCGAGGCCGCTGGCGAGCACCTTGAGGCGATCGCCGGATCCCAGATAGTTGGCCTGATCGGTGTTCATGCTCCGTCCTCGGCTCCTTTCAGGGTATCGTGATTGACGGCTAGCAACCACGGTCGGCCACGGGTGGGCACCGCGCGCCACGTGCGGCACGCGATCCTGCCGGAGCGTCTCAGCGAGTGGAATACACCCCGTACACCCTGCCGTTGATCGTAGCCGCGGCAATCGCCCTGGGCCTGGCGATCTTCATGCTCCGGCGTCGCCCGGTGCCCGGCCGCGTGCCTTTCGGGCTGTTGACGCTCGCGGTGGCGATATGGTCGGCGGGCTACGCGCTCGAGATCAGCGCCATCGAAGTCGCCGACAAGATCTTCTGGGCCAAGTTCCAGTACCTGGGGATCGCCGCAATCCCATTGCTGTGGCTTTGCTTCGTCTTCTTCTTCGTCGGCGAATCCGAATGGATGACGACCCGTCGCTTCGGCCTGCTGGTGATCGTGCCGGCATTCACGATGCTGATGGCCTGGTTCAACGAGCCTCTGGAGCTCATCTGGGCCGACATTGCCGTGGACCGGAGCCTCGGCTTCTCGATGCTCGTCTTCCAGTACGGTCCGGGGTTCTGGTTGCACACGGCGTACTCCTACGTGTTGCTGCTTGCCGGCACGCTGGTGTTGTTTCGTGCCATCGTCCGGCTTCCACGCCTCGGCGTCCGCCAGGCCGCCGTCGTGCTGTTCGCCGCCCTCGCACCGTGGCTCGGCAATGCTCTCTACCTGAGCGGCGCCAATCCGTTTCCGCTGCTCGATCTGACGCCCTTCAGCTTCGTGCTCACCGGGCTCGCGGTCGCTTGGGGCATGGGGCGCTTCCAGTTCATGAGCACCGTGCCGATCGCGCATCGGGCCATCATCGAAGGGATGCGGGCCGGTGTGGTGGCCCTCGACAAGGACGACAACGTCGTCGAGCTGAATCCCGCCGCCGAACGGATGTTCGATCTGCGCGCCCAGGACATCGTCGGCCGACCGGTGGCAAGCGTCTTCGCGGGCTCGCCCGAGATCCTCGAATGGTTCACCTCGAAGCGTGACGAAACCATCCGCGGCATGCTGTTCATCCGCGGCGAATGGCACGACTTCGACGTCAGTACGATGTTGCTGCGGGACCGCCAACACCATGTCGGCCGGTTGATCACCTTCCACGACATCAGCGACCTGGCCCGAGCGGAGCGCGAGGCTGAGCAGGCGCGAGACATCGCCGAGGCGGCGAGCCAGGCCAAGTCGGAGTTCCTCGCCAACGTCAGTCACGAGATCCGCACGCCCCTCAATGCCATTCTGGGGATGACCGGGTTGGTTCTCGAAGACGACATCAGTGCGCGGAACCGGGAGCACCTGCAGATCGCGCGCTCGTCCGCGGATTCCCTGCTGAGCATCATCAACGACATTCTCGATGTCTCCAAGATCGAGGAGCGCAGGCTGGAGCTCGATCATGTCGATTTCGACCTTCCACGCCTGGTCGAGGAGACCATGCAGATGCTGGCGGTGACCGTCGCGGGCAAGTCGCTGGCGCTGCGCTCGAGCATTGCCTCGGACGTCCCGCGCGTGGTGTCGGGCGACCCGTTGCGCCTGCGACAGGTGCTGTTCAACCTGCTGTCGAACGCGATCAAGTTCACCGAAAGCGGCACCGTCACCCTCACTTTGCGCGTCGACGAGCAGGCGGCGCCGGACGACCGGGTGCGCTTGCGGTTCGCCGTCTCCGACACGGGTATCGGCATCAATGCGGAGGACAAGGAGCGCATTTTCGAGTCGTTCGCGCAGGCGGACGCCTCGATGACGCGTGTGTACGGCGGCACCGGGCTGGGGCTGTCGATCGCCGCCCACCTGGTCAGCCTGATGAACGGCGACATCGAGGTCGAGAGCGAGCTCGGCCGCGGCAGCACCTTCACGTTCCGGGTGGAGCTGTCCAAGTCCGACGCCGACCCCGATACGCTCGACGCCGCCAACATCCTCACGCCGCAGCTACCGGCCGAGCTCGTTGCCGGCGCCGACCTCGCGGCCGCAGCCGACGCTGTGGACGCCCCTCCGCCAATGGCAACCGCGGCCGGCCTGCACGTCCTGGTGGCCGACGACAACGTCATCAACCAGCGGCTGACGCGCGCTTTGCTGGAGTCGCGCGGCCATCGGATCAGCATCGTCAACGACGGCAAGGAAGCGGTCGAGGCGCTCGCCCAGCACGACTTCGACGTCGTCCTGATGGATGTACAGATGCCGAACCTCGACGGCGTCGAAGCAACGCGAGCCGTTCGTGCCGCGGAGGCATGGACCGGACGTCACGTGCCCATCATCGCGATCACCGCGCATGCGATGGCGGGGGATCGCGAGCGCTTCTTGGACGCGGGCATGGATGCGTACGTGCCCAAGCCGCTGGACGCGAAGGTTCTGTTCGGCACCATCGAGCGGCTGTTGTCGGCGCCACCGCGCGCGGCTGTGGGCGAGGCGCTGGCCGCCCAGCCGGACGCCCCCGGCACCGAGGCCGAACCGTCCCGGCCGCAGCCCGTCGCTGCGCCGGAGACGGCCGAGCCGGCGCTGGCGACGACCGATGCGCCGCTCGATACGACCGCGGCGTCGCTGGCGACGACCGAGTCGCCGCTGGAGACGACCGGGGCGTCGCTGGCGACGACCGAGTCGCCGCCGGATACGAGGAGGGCGCCGCTGGAGTCGACGGAGCCGCATCCGGGGCCGCCAGGCCCAACGGTGCGCGCCGAGGCCACGGAAGGGGCCGCCGCGGCGCCGGTCGACCCTTCGGTGATCGACCGGAATGCGGCGCTGCAGAAGCTGGCCGGCGATGAGGAGCTGCTGGTGGAGATCATCGATCTGTACCTGGAGGATGCGCCGGCGGTTTTCGCCAGACTGCAGGCAGCCGTGCAGGCGGGCGACGCCGAGGGCGTCTGGAAGGCGGCGCACCGGATCAAGGGCAGCGTCGGTAGCCTCTCGGCTACCCGCGCCTTCGAGGCCGCGCGCGAGCTGGAAAGCCTCGGGCGCCAGAGCGACCTGGCCGCGGTACCGGTGGCGTTTGCCACCCTCGAGGCGGAGATGAACCGGCTTGCCGGGGCGCTCGCCGAGCTGCGCTCCGAGTACGGCGGCTGAGCCGGATCGCGCTGCTGCGCTCGTGCCACCACGCCAGCCGGGTCGCGGACGCGCTCGTGACCCGAATCAACGAGAGGGTCGACATCGACCGGCCGCGGCCTGCCGCGGCCCCTATCAGGAGAAGAGCCGGAACCAGAGGCCGAACAGGCGCTTGACGGTCGGCGTGAGCTTGGTTCGGCGCCACTGATCGGCCGCCTTCTTGATCACCTCGGCCTGGGTCGGATAGGGGTGAATCGTCGCCGAGATCTTCTCCAGGCCGACGCCGGCGGCGATCGCCAGGCACAGCTCGCCGATCATGTCGCCGGCGTGCGCCGCCACCAGCGTGGCGCCGAGGATCTTGTCGGAGCCGCGCTTGACGTGGAGGCGGAGGAACCCCTCGTCTTCGCCGTCGAGCACGGCGCGGTCGACGTCGGCGAGCGGCACGGTCAAGGTGTCGATGTCGATACCGAGGTCGTGGGCGTCGCTCGCGTACAGGCCGACGTGAGCGATCTCCGGGCTGGTGTAGGTGCACCAGGGAACGACCAGCTCGGAGCTGCGCTTGCGACCGAAGAACAATGCGTTCTGGATGACAATGCGCGCCTGGGCGTCGGCCGTGTGGGTAAATTTGTACGTTGACGCCACGTCGCCGCAGGCGAAGATTCTCGCGTTGGTGGTGCGCAGCCGGTCGTCCACGAGCACGCCGCCGCGCTCGTACTGCACGCCCGCTTCCTCGAGGCCGAGGCCATCGACGTTCGGCGCTCGGCCGACCGCCACCAGTAGCGCGTCGACGACTGTCTCGCGTTCTTCACCGTCCTGCTCGAACGCCACCGCGATGCCGTCGTCACGTTGTGTCACCCCGACAACCTCGACCTTCAGTCGCAGGTCGATATCGTCGGCGCGCATGGCCGCCTGCACCACGGCGGCCGCATCCGGATCCTCGCGCGGCAGCACGTGGCCGGTCATCTCGAACAACGACACCTTGCTGCCCAGGCGGGCGAATGCCTGCGACATCTCGCAGCCGATGGGGCCGGCGCCGATTACGCCGAAGCGCTCCGGCAACTCGGTGAGCGAGAAGACCGTTTCGTTGGTCAGGTATTCGACCGTGTCGAGGCCCGGGATCGGCGGCGCGGCGGCGCGGCCGCCGGTGGCGATGACGGCGCGGCGAAAGCGCAGGCGCTTGCCGTCGACCTCCACCTCGTCGGGGCTGGCGAAATGACCGTCGCCGAAAAACACGTCGATACCCAGGTCGCGAAAGCGCGCGGCGCTGTCGTGGGGCGCGATGCCGGCGCGCAACCGCCGCATGCGCTCCATGGCGAATCCGAAGTCGCCCTCTCCCGCGGCGGCGGCGCCGCCGAACCTGCCGGCGTGACGGGCGGCATGCCAGGCGCGCGCAGCGGAGATGACGCCCTTGGACGGCACGCAGCCGACGTTGAGGCAGTCGCCGCCCATCAGGTGGCGCTCGACCAGCGCCACCCGGGCGCCGAGCC
>CBDUAS010000138.1:0-8147 GCA_965365185.1 uncultured bacterium
GCGGGGCTTGCGCTACTCGATCGACCAGGCGACCCGCGAGCTTCTGTTCCTGCCGGTACCGTCGAAGGCGCGCCTGAAGGCGAAGGCATACATCGATGTGTTCGTGCAGCGCTTCGCCAAGGGCTTCGGCGCGGTCTTCGTGCTCATCGGCACCACGGTCCTCGGACTCAACATCGCCCAGGTCGGCTGGTTCACGATCGGGTTGATCGTCGTCTGGCTGGCGGTGACGGTGGCGATGCGCCGGCAGTTCGTCGTTTCCTTCCGAGAAGGCCTGCGTCGCCGCGAAGTCAACGTCGCCGTGCCTCTGGATCTCTCGGACGCGACCAGCCTCGAGCTGATCGTGCAGTCGCTCGGCAGCGCCGACGAGAGCCAAGTGCTTCACGCGCTCGGCATGCTCGAGTTTCACGACAAGCACCAGCTCGTGCCTCCGGTGCTGCTACGCCACGCCAGCCCGGCCGTGCGCGCCAAGGCGCTGGAGATCTTCCATGCCGCGGGCCGCGAGGAGGTGGCCCCGTGGATCGAGAAGCTGCTCGCCGACGATGATGCCGCGGTACAGGCGGCGGCGATGCGAGCGCTCGTTGCGCTGCGGAGCGAAAACGCCCGCGAGCTCCTGCTACCGCACCTGGGGGACGAGAGCTTTCGACTTCGTGCCGTTGCCGCCGCCAGCGTCTTGCTGCAGGGGGAGGGAGAAGACGCTGAGCGTGCGGCTGACTCGCTGCGCGGACTGCTGCGCCACGTCGACGCAGACGCCCGCATCAGTGCGGCAGGGGCTTTGGCGGAGCTCGACGAGCCGAGCTTCCAGGAGGAGCTCGTGCAGCTACTCGCAGACCCGGAGCAGCGCGTGCAAGCGGCCGCGATCGGCGCCGTGCGCAACCGCGTCGAACGAGGCGGCGACAGTCCTCTGTTTGTCCCGGCGCTGATCTCGCTGATGCGGGATCGACGGCTGAAGCACGACGCGCGCGAGGCGTTGGTTGCCTACGGAGGCCCGGTCATTCCGGCCCTGGTCCACTTCATGAACGACGAAGAGGAGCAGTTGTGGGTGCGCCGGGCGATCCCCAAGACGATCGCCCGGATCGGGGGACGCGAGGCTGTGACCGCCTTGGTCGACAACCTCCAGGCCTCCGACGATTTCCTGCGCCGGAAAGTCGTCGAGGCGTTGGTCTGGCAGCGGACCCGTAATCACGGTTTCGAGTTGTCATCGGAGGAGTTGGCCGTCGCCATCCAGCAAGAGGCACGGCGATACTTCTTGAGCTTGACCGACCTGGTTAGCATCGGCGGACCCGGCATCGATTTTCTCGCGCCCGTCGCCCGGATCGAGCGCGGCTCGGCGCTGCTCGTCGAACGACTGCTGGCCGAGCGAATGCAGCAGCACGTCGACATCATCTTCGGCATGCTGGCGCTGGACTTCCCCGTGGCCGATATCCGCGCCGCGCACGCGGGCCTGTCGAGCGAGAGGCCCGGAGTTCGCAACTATGCCATCGAGTACCTGGACAACATCCTCTCGGGAGACATCCACAAGGCCGTGTTTGCGGTCATCAACGACGAGCCTCTGGGCGCCAAGGTTCGGCTGGCGCAATCGACGTTCGATCTCGCAGTGCAACCGGCGGCCGATGTCCTGCGCCGCTTGGTGATTGCGGCGAGAAGCGAAGAGGAGGGCGCGATGTGGATGGGTGCGGCCGCCATCCACGCGATCTGCGAAGACAAGCTCGAAGAGCTCTACCCGCAGGTCGCCGAAGCGGCGCATCACGATCAGGAGTCGATCGTCCGCGAAACGGCCAACTGGGCCATGACGCGGCTGGGGCCGGCCCTGGGGCGCGCTTAGCAGACCCTCGGGGAAGTGCGCTGCATCCCGCTGTGACGATATGCGTCAGCGCACCCAGACGGCCTTGGTGTTCACGAACTCGCGAATGCCGTGGTGGGAGAGCTCGCGGCCGTACCCGCTCTCCTTGATGCCGCCGAAGGGCAGGCGCGGATCCGAGCGGACGAAGTCGTTGACGAAACAGCATCCCGCCTCGAGCTCCTCGGCGGCGATGCGCCGGCCCCGGTCGACATCGGCAGTGAAGACCGCGGCGCCGAGGCCGAACACCGAGTCGTTCGCGACCGCAACGGCCTCGGCTTCGTCGGCAACCCCGATGATCGCGGCTACGGGCCCGAACAGCTCCTCCTCGTAGGCGGGCATTCCGGGGCGCACGTCGCACAGGACGGTTGCCGGATAGTAGGCGCCGGGACCCGCGGGGATTTCGCCGCCGAGGGCGCAGCGGGCCCCCAGCTCGATGCTGCGGGCCACCTGGTCATGCAGCTCGTCGCGCAGCTCGTCGCGAGCCTGGGGGCCGATGTCGACGTCTTCCTCCAGCGGGTCGCCCATCTTCTTCTGCGCCATCGACTCGACGAAGCGCCGCTCGAATTCCTCGCGAATCGCATCGACGACGATGAAGCGCTTGGCCGCGATACAGCTCTGTCCCGAATTGATGAGCCGACCGGTGACGCAGCTTGCCACCGCGTGCTCGAGATCGGCATCCTCGAGCACCACGTAGGGGTCGCTGCCGCCGAGCTCGAGTACGGTCTTCTTGAGTGCTGTCCCGGCCGTTGCAGCCACGGCCCGGCCCGCCGGACCGCTGCCGGTGAGGGTGGCGGCGCGCACGTGCGGGTTCTCGATCACGGCTTCGACCTTGCTGCTGCCGATCAGCAAGGTGCGGAACAGGTTTGCCGGGAATCCGGCCTCGCGGAATATCGTCTCGATTGCCAGGGCACAGCCGGGGACGTTGGACGCGTGCTTGAGGACGCCGGCGTTTCCGGCCATCAAACCGGGGGCGGCGAAGCGGAACACCTGCCAAAAGGGGAAGTTCCACGGCATCACGGCCAGCACGACGCCGAGAGGTCGGTGGGTGACGAAGCTCTCCGAGGCGTCCGTCGCGATGTGCTCCGGGGCGAGAAACTCCTCGGCGTGCTCGGCGTAGTACTCGCAGACCCAGGCGCACTTCTCCACCTCGGCGCGCCCCTCCCGGATCGGCTTGCCCATCTCCTCCGCCATCAGGCGAGCGTATTCGTCGACGCCCGCACGCAGCAGGCCGGCGGCGCCGCCCATCAACTCCGCACGCTGGGAAAAGGGCGTGCGGCGCCAGCGGAGGTACTCGCGATGAACGACGTCGATGATGCCTTCGACCTCTCGAGCCGAGAGCTCCTCGTACGTCCGCAGGTGTTCGCCGGTTGCCGGGTTGACTACGTCGATGCCCATGAGGCGCGTCTCCTGAGTTGCGGTGGTTTCGGGGCCGACTACACCTCCGTTTCCTCGATCTCCCACGTTTCGCTCTGCCGGTACAGGGCATCAAGGTCCGGTAGATCCTTCTCCTGGGCGGCGTGGACTTGCTCCATCAGCAGGTCCTGGTAGGTGGGCCTGTCGATGGCGCGGAAGACCCCGACCGGGGTGGGGAAGTCGGGTGGTCCCATGCGCGAGAGGAAATACGCCAGTGTCGGATGGTCGGCCTGCTCGTCGTGCACCAGGAGCTGGTCCTCGCCGACATCGTCGACGTGCACGACCTGTGGCGTGAGACCGCCGCACAGGCAGATTCCTTTTTCCAGATCCTTGCCGAAGCGCATGGGCTTGCCGTGCTCGAGAAACAGTACGTTGTCGGCCCGGGTGTCCTTCTCCGAAAGGTGGCTCCAGGCGCCGTCGTTGAAGATATTGCAGTTCTGCGCGATCTCGATCACACCGCCGCCTGCGTGCGCCGCAGAGCGACGGATCATCTCCGACATGTGCTTCTGGTACACGTCCACGGTGCGGGCGATGAACGTCGCTTCAGCACCGATGGCCACGCCGATCGGGTTCATCGGCCGATCGATCGACCCGTCCGGGCTCGACTTGGTTCGCTTGCCGAGCTCCGAGGTGGGCGAGTATTGCCCCTTGGTCAGGCCGTAGATCTTGTTGTTGAACAACAGGATGTTGACGTCGACGTTCCTCCGCAGCGCGTGGATGAAGTGGTTGCCGCCGATCGAGAGGGCGTCGCCGTCGCCGGTGACGACCCACACCTGCAGGTCCGGACGGGCGCATTTCAACCCCGTCGCCAGCGTCGGTGCGCGCCCGTGGATCGAGTGCATCCCGTAGGCGTTCATGTAATAGGGAAAGCGACTCGAACATCCGATTCCGGAGATGAAGACGATGTTCTCCCGCGGGACTCCCAGGTCCGGCATGGTCTTTTGCACCTGAGCCAGCACCGCGTAGTCGCCGCAACCCGGGCACCAGCGCACCTCCTGGTTGGAAACGAAGTCTTTTCGGCTCAGAGGCGTCGGTTCGCTGGTGGCGCTCATGAGAGCAGCTCCTCGATCTTGTCTTCGATTTCGGTAATGGTGAACGGCTGGCCTTTGAGCTTGGCGAACGGCACCGCGTCGACCAGATACTTGGCCCGTATGAGCAAGGCGAGCTGACCGAGGTTGAGCTCCGGAATCAGGATCTTCTCGTAGCGCGAGAGCACTTCGCCGAGGTTCTTCGGAAACGGGTTCAGGTGGCGTAGGTGGAGCTGGGCCACCGGCTTGTCGCGCCCGATCATGCGGTTCACCGCGCTGTGTATCGCGCCGTAGCTGCTTCCCCAACCGAGCACGAGCACCTCGCCTTCCTGTGGGCCGTGGACCTGCGCCGCGGGGATGAAGTCGGCGACGCGCTCCACTTTTTCCGCCCGCAACCGGCACATGAACTCGTGGTTGTCAGGGTCGTAGCTGACGTTGCCGGTGAGGTGCTGCTTTTCCAATCCGCCGATGCGATGCTCGAGGCCCGGGGTTCCCGGGATGACCCACGGTCGCCCCAGAGTGGCGTCGTCGCGGGCATATGGCTGGAACCCATCCGGTTCGGAAAGGTGCTCGACGTCGATGGGGTCGAAATCAGCGTAGCTCGGGATCTTCCAGGGCTCGGCGCTGTTGGCCAGAAAGCCCTCGCTCAACAAGAACACCGGGGTCGTGTGCCGCACGGCGATGCGAAACGCCTCGATCGCCGTGTCGAAGCAATCGGCTGAGCTCGACGGCGCGATGATCGGGATCGGGCTCTCGCCGTTGCGCCCGAACAGGCACTGCAACAGGTCGGCTTGCTCGGTCTTCGTCGGCAATCCCGTCGACGGTCCGCCGCGCTGCACGTTGAGGATGACAAGGGGCAGCTCGAGCATGATTGCCAGATTGATCGCCTCGCTCTTGAGGCACACGCCGGGCCCGCTCGTGCCGGTGAGCGAAAACGCGCCGCCGAACGCGGCGCCGATGGCGGAGCCCATGGCGGCAATCTCGTCCTCCGCCTGCACGGTGCGCACATCGAGGTGCTTGAGGCGGGCCAGCTCGTGCAGCACGTCGCTCGCCGGCGTGATGGGATAGCTGCTGTAGACGAGCGGCTTGTCCGCCAGCCGGGCGGCGGTGACGAAACCGAGGGCCAGCGCTTCACTGCCGTTGAGAATCCGGTAGGTTCCGGGCTCCGGATCTGCAGCGGGCACGTTGAAGTGCACCTGGAACAGGCGCGCCGTGCGGCCGTAGTTGTAGCCGGTTCGCAGCGCCTTGCTGTTGGCCTCGACCAGACGCGGGTGCTTCTCGAACTTGCTCTCGATCCAGTCGAGGCTGAGCTGCAGGGGGCGATTGTACAGCCAGTACAGAAGGCCCAGCGCAAAGAAGTTCTTGCAGCGCTCCTTCGCCTTCTTCTGTAGGTCCACATCCTCGAGCGCGTTGAGCGTCAACGTCGTGATCGGGACGCGGGTGAACTTGTACCGGGTACGCAGCTCCGGGTCCTCCAGCGGATCGTCTTCGTAACCCGCCTTCGCCAGGTTGGCGGCGGTGAACGCGTCTTTGTTGACGATCACGACACCGCCGGGCAAGAGCTTGGGCAGGTTGACCTTGAGCGCCGCCGGGTTCATCGCCACCAGTACCTGCGGGCTGTCGCCGGGCGTGTACACGTCGCGGCTGGAGAAGGTGAGCTGGTAGGCGGACACTCCGGCCAGCGAGCCGGCCGGCGCCCGGATCTCCGCCGGAAAATCGGGCATCGTGCTCACGTCGTTGCCGAATACCGCCGAGGTGTTGGTGAATTGCGTGCCGGTGAGCTGCATGCCGTCACCGGAGTCGCCGGAGAACAGGATCGTCACCTGTTCCAGCTCTTGTCGATCTTCGCTTGCGTTCGTCATTGGGGTGAATCCAGAGGGTGGATCGAAACACCGTCCGATCCGAGGATGGTTCGCTGGTCAAAGGTGCCAGCTCTGCGGGCAAACATCCAGCGAGCCCGAACGCCCGAGCGCGGCTCGCGGAAGCGGACGCCGCCTCCGGGTCAGCCGTTGAAGCGATCGCGCAATATGATTGGGCCTGCGTGAAACCGGGCGAGATGCGCTCGGCGTGCGGTGCACGAACGAGCAGAGTCGAGCCTGGAAACCGAAGACGGAGGAGGTCCGGATGTGGCGTGGGCGTTCGAGTCGGTGGCTGGTGTGGGCGTTCCTGATGACGGCTCTGTGCACTTCCCTGGCTTCGCCGCAGGAGGCTGGAGGTCCAAGGAGCACGGCCGACCTGCCGCTGGAGCCGGCGCGAACGGTCAGCTTCACCACCGACGAGGGCACCTGGATCTCGCTCGACGTCGACCCCGATGGCACGGCGATCGTTTTCGAACTGCTCGGCGATCTGTACGAGCTGCCGCTTACCGGTGGCGAAGCCACCCGGCTGACCTCGGGGATGGCCTACGACTCACAGCCGAAGATCTCTCCGGACGGCGCGTGGATCGCTTTCGTTTCCGACCGTGACGGCGGCGCGAACCTGTGGATCGCCCGGCGCGACGGAAGCGAGCCCCGCAAGCTGACCTCCGGAAGTCGCCCTCCGGGTTCGATCATCTCGCCGTCGTGGACGCCCGACAGCCAGTACGTGCTGGTCACCCAGACCGGTGCCCGCGGTGCACAGTTGCGCATGTACCACATCAACGGCGGCTCGGGCATCACCGTGGGCGGCGGGGATGCGAGCAGCGGTGACGCCGACGGTACCCCCGGAGGAGGTGGTGGAGCCCCGGTGCGCCTCGGCGTGCAGATGTCTTCCGACGGCAAGTTCCTGTACTTTGCCCAGGCGGCGGGCGGTGGAGGCGGCAACGGCATCGCCCGCTGGCAGATCGGCCGCATGGACATGCGCGGCGGTGAGGTCGATGTGCTCACGCAGGCCGAGGGTGCTGCGATCCGCCCCGTCCTGTCTCCGGACGGTCGCACCCTGGTGTACGGAACCCGCCACGAAACCAAGACCGGCTTGCGCGTTCGCGATCTCGAAACCGGTGCCGACCGCTGGCTCATCTGGCCCGTTACCCGCGACGAGATCGAGAGCGGAGGCAGTCCCAGCCGCGACACGCTTCCCGGATACGCCTTCACGCCCGACGGCGAGCAGATCGTACTGACGTTCGACGGCGGCATTCACCGCGTCGACATCGAGTCCGGGGCTGCGACCGAGGTGCCCTTTGCCGTCGACGTCGAGCTCGAGGTCGGCCCGGACCTGGAGTACCCCTACGCGATCCCGCAGGGGCCGGTGCGGGCCCGGCTGGTGCAGAGCCCGGCGCTTTCGCCGGACGGGCGCCGGATCGCGTTCTCCGTGCTGACCAAGATCTACACGCTCGATCTGCCGGAGGGCACGCCGCGAACTGATCCGCGCCCGACGCGGCTGACGGCTGGCGACGCCTGGGAGTTCACCCCGACGTGGTCGCCCGACGGCGAGTGGATCGCGTACGTCACCTGGTCGATGAGCGACGGCGGCCACATCTGGAAGACGCCCGCCGACGGCAGCGGCCAACCGCAGCGCCTCACCACCTACCCGGCGTTCTATACGGACATCGTGTTCTCGCCCGATGGCGAGCGCATCGTCGGCTTGCGCGGCAACGAGTACATGCGGCACCAGACGTTCAGTGAGTTCGGCGGCCTGCGGATTCCGCTGGATCTGATCTGGTTGCCGGCCGACGGCGGCGAGCCCACCGTGGTGGTGCCGGCGCGCGGGATCGGCGTGCCGCATTTCACCGACGAGGCAGGCCGCATCCACGTCTACTCCCGGCAAGGACTGATCTCGTTCCGCTACGACGGCACCGATCGCCGTACGCACCTGAAGGTGACGGGCCCGAGCGGCGGCAGCCGAACGCCGCCGCCGTGGAGGTGGCCACGCGCTCCAGGTGGCCCGGC
>CBDUAS010000139.1:0-8136 GCA_965365185.1 uncultured bacterium
GCCGGTGTACGTGCCGGTCTACTACCCGCCTCCGCCGACCTACGGCTTTCACGTGCGCTACAACCCCTGGACCGGGTGGAGCTTCGGCTTCAGCTACAGCACCGGCCGGTTCACCTTCACCATCGGCTACAGTAGCGGCGGATGGTGGGGGCCGGCCGGCTATCGCGGCTATCGGGCCGGCTATCACCGCGGCTGGCACCGTGGCTTCCGCGCCGGCGTCCGTGCCGGCACGGTCGCGTCACGGCCACGGGCAACCCCGTACCGGAACAACCTCTACGCGTCGCCCGCCAACCGCGCTCGCACCACGGCGCGCACGCCGACTGCCGCGCAGCGACCCGCGTCTTCCGCCGCTCGCGCACCCGGCGCCACCAACAACGTCTTCACCGACCGCAGCGGCAACCTCTATCGCAAGGGGGCCGATGGAAGCTGGCAGCAACGCTCGGCGCAGGGCTGGCGGCCGAGCACCAGTGCCCCGACGTCACAGCTCAATCGCGCTTCCGGCACGCGCGAGCGCGGTGCCAACCGGACGCGGAGCTTTCGGGGTGGCAGCCCGGGGCGCGGAGGGGGGCGATGATGTCGCACAGAGGAACGACAGAAACCAGGCGAGTCTTGCTACGGAGTGGGAACAACCCGAAGAAGGAGAAGGCATGATGACCGGGAGACAAATGCGCCCGATCTGTTTGATCGTCGTGGGGCTGGTGATCGCGGCTGCGCTGCCGGGCGTCGCGACGGCCCAGCAGACGAGGTTCGAGGTGACACCGTTCGCCTCGTGGCGGCACGGGAATGACATCACTGACACCTCGGGCATCTCCGTGAATTTGGACAGCGGTGCTGCGTACGGGTTCATGCTGGATGTCAACGTGACGCCGAACGTGCAGCTCGAGTTCATCTACAGCTACTTCAACACCACCGGCAATCTCTTCGTGCCGCCGGGGCTGCCGGAGCCCGGTCCCCTGGGGACGTTTCCGCTCGAAGGCAACGTTGACTACATCCAAGGCGGTGTCCTCTACCAATGGGACCTGCGCAACCCCGCCATCAAGCCGTTCATCGTCGGCACTTTGGGGGCGACGAGCCTGCGCTCCAGCGAACCTGAAGCCAGCCGCTCGCGGTTCTCGTGGAGCGGCGGCGTGGGCGGCAAGTTCATGTTGAGCCGGAACGTCGGAATTCGCACCGAGTACCGCATCTTCTCCACCAGCACGGACTTCGTGGGTCGCGGAGGTTGGTGCGATTGGTGGGGGTTCTGCTACACGTTCCTGGTCGCCAGGCGCCTCTATCAGTCGCAGCTCTCGGCCGGGTTGATCCTCGCATTCTGAGGGCGAACGCACGGTGACGTACCGCGCCGTCTCGCGGCGCAGGTTCGAAGGAGAGGCCGAAAGCCATGAACTGTCCAACGTACGGCGGCGCCGCCCTGCTGTTGTTGTTTACCGCGACTGCCTTCCCCGCGGTAGCTCAGGAGGCGGGCGGTGACCTCGCCAAGCAGGCCCAAAACCCTATCGCCAACCTGATCAGCCTGCCGCTGCAAAACAACCTCAACACCGGCATCGGGCCGTTCGACCGCAATCAGAACACGCTCAACGTCCAGCCGGTGGTGCCGTTCAACTTCGGTCCGGTCAACTTGATCACGCGCACGATCATCCCGCTGGTCTACCGTCCGGTGGTCACCGCAGAGAGCGGCAGCACCAGCGGATTGGGCGACATCAACGCCACGTTCTTCTTCTCGCCGGCGGTGGCTGGCACCGTCACCTGGGGCGTAGGCCCGGCGCTCTATGTGCCTTCGGCAACCGACGACGCCCTGGGCAGCAACAAGTGGAGCGCCGGCCCCTCTGCGGTGGCGCTGGCGATGCCCGGCAAGTGGCTGGTCGGGGCGTTGGTCAGCAACGTGTGGTCGTTTGCCGGCGGCAGCGAGGACACCGAGGACGTCAACAGCTTTCTGTTGCAGTACTTCGTCAACTACAACCTGCCGAACCAGTGGTACCTGGTCTCGGCGCCGATCCTTACCGCCAACTGGAAGGCGGCCGACGGCGACAAATGGGTGGTTCCGGTCGGCGGTGGCTTCGGCAAGGTCTTCCGCGTCGAGCGCCAGCCGCTCAACGCCCAGTTTCAGGCGTTCTGGAACGCGGCGCACCCGGAGGTTCCGCAGGTCCGGCCGCCGATCGGCGAATTGCCGCCGAAAGACTCCTCGGCGGCGCAGTGGACGCTGCGCTTTCAACTGCAACTGCTGTTCCCCCGGTAATCAATCAACGAACCGGTTGTCGGGCGGGCGAGGCGCGCTCGGGAACGACAGCCACGCGACAGAGGAGTACACATGAGTTACGTCTATCGAGATGGGAGGCATTTCGGCGTCTTGCTGTGCCTCCTGTCTGCCTTCGTCGTGCCGGCGGGGGCGGCGCCTTCCCCGGCTCCCGGAGCTCAGGACGAGGGTATGAGCTTCGCCATGAACGCTCAGGCCACCGGTCGGGGGCAGACGCCAATGAGCATTACAGTGACCCGCTGGAGCAGCCCCGACGAGCGCGACGCCTTCGAGGAGGTCTTCCGGGATCAAGGTATGCAGGCCCTGGCCGACGCGCTGCGAAAGGCGCCGGAAGTGGGCTTCATCCGCGCCCCCTCGGTGTCATCGACCGGGTGGCGGCTGCGCTACGCGATGATCCTGCCCGGCAGGGACAACACGCGCATTCTCAGGCTGGCGACCGACCGACCGATCTCGTTCGTCGAAGCGAATCGGCGCCGCCAGCGCACCTGGGACTTCAACGTCACGCTGATCGAGCTGGTTGTCGACGAAGAAGGCCGTGGCGACGGTGCCTTGCTGGCGGGCGTCGAGTTCAGCTACGACGAGAGCAACGAGACGTTCGGCATCAAGCAGATCTCGACACAGCCCGTGCGTCTGACAAACGTTCGTCCGCAATAGCGATAACGGGACGCTCCTGCTTCTGCTGGCGCTCATGCTGGCCTCCGGCTCTGTCAGCGACCGCCCACGCGGGCGGGATGAGCCGATTGCCGGACCCCGCCGAATCCGGCATCGATCACGCTAGCTTGCGCGCGCCCATTTTCTGGCGGGTTTTCCGGCGCGATTCCGTGAGTAGGGTGACACCTCACTCCGCCAACGGGAGAAATCCGCAATGAAGAAGCTGCTTCAAGGTGTAACGCTGGGATTGATCATCGCGACAACGTTTTTCATGGCCGCGTCGGTGTGGTCCGCCGCGAGCGTGAGCGCGCCCGCACAGGCGCCTCCGGTGCAGGAGCCCTCGAGCGAAGAAGACATCCGCGCCGCGCTGTTCGGCGGCGTGCCCGGCGACCGCTGGAAGGAAGGTCTCCTGTTCGAGGGAATCCGACCGCAGCCCTGGCTGACCAGCGCCGCCAACTGGTTCCCGCGCACCGAGGATGTGCAGCCGGAGGAGATGCGCATCATCTTCATGGGCAGCGCGCCGTTTATCCGACCGGGTCAGATGAATACCTCGATCCTCGTGCAACTGGGCAACGGTGAGAACTTCATCTTCGATCTCGGCGAGGGCTCCATTTCCAACTACATCGCCGCCGGCTTCGCGCTCAACGAGCTCGACAAGGTCTTCATCACGCACCTGCACATCGACCACTTCGGATCGCTGCCGTACCTCTACATGTTCGGCGGTTGGGCCGGCCGCTGGCACAAGACGCTCAACGTTTACGGTCCGTCGGGCAGGACGCCGGAGTACGGCACGGCGGCGATGGTCGAGGGCATGCAGCAGATGCTGGGCTGGCATACCGATGCCTTCAGCGTGTTTCCGGTCGGGCAGGCCTGGGACATCGAAGTAAACGAGTTTGACTTCCGCGACAACGGCGGCGTGATCTACGACCAGGATGGCGTCCGTGTCACCCACTGGCAGCGCTCGCACGCCAAGGACGGCGCGTCCGGATACCGGCTGGACTGGAACGGCATGTGTTTCGCTTGGACGGGAGACGGCCGGCCGAGCCAGCTCGACGCTGAGTATGTCGAGGGCTGTGACGTCTACGTCACGGAGGCGCAGGCGGAGCTCGTCGAGATCAGCTCCGGCGTGCAGGGTGTGCCGCCGTTCCTGGGCCGATACACCATCGATACGCATCACACGCCGGGATACGCAGCCGGCTATCTGGCCAGCCTGGTGAAGCCGCGCCTGTTCATGACCACGCACATGCCGTTCGATCCCTACCTGAACGAAGAGACGGTGGCAGAGGTCCGGCACCACTGGGACGGCCCCTATCACTTCGGTGCCCCGGACGGCATCGTGGTCAACGTGACGCGCGACTCGATCTGGGTGCGGGAGGGCATCCTTCCTGACTATCCGAACAGCCGAGCGCCGCAGTTCGACCTGAGCAACGGTCAGCTCGTCGTGCCGTACCCGCCGACGAGCCGGGAGGAGATCCAGGAGCCTTTCGTGCGCGAAATGCAGCTCGACCCGGCTCTCTACTATCCCCCGGGCTATTTCCCGGAGCTGCTCGAGGAATGGCCCGTATCGGGCGACCTTGTCATTCCTGAAAACCAGATGCCGCCGCGGCTCCTGGAGACGATGAGCGAGGCTTGGCGCAAGAAGCTACAGAACCAGGAGGCGTTGCGCCAGCGGCGCGATCAGTAGGGAGTGGCGTCGGGGCGCCTTGCATCCTCAGCCGTCTGAAGGCCGACCGGAAAGGTGAGATCCGCAGGATCGCGGCGTTCCTCGACATCGATCTCGTCGCAGAAACCGGGCGGCGGATCCTGGAGCACTGCAGCTTCGAGTACATGAAGACCGGCGAGTTACCTTGATCCCAACGGGACGGCGCCCCCAGGGTGTTTCTTTCTCTCGCCGTCAGCGGGTCGGGTCGATCTCGAAGGTCAGGCCCTCGATGAGCTCCTGCAGCTCCTGCTGCAGCGTGGCGAGTCGATCGTCGCGCTCGCTCAGCTCGCTGCGCAGCACTTCGAGCCGGTCTTCCTGCTGCTCGAGCTGGCGGACGTAGCGCTGCACGAGGTTGCGCTCCTCGGCGCTTCCGCCCAGCGCCTGGATGTTCTCGCGGACGCGCTCCTGGTCGCGCTCGATGGTGCCGAGCTCGGAACGGCGCGACACGATCGCACCCCGAACGCCGGCGATCTCTGCCTTCTTGTCGAGGATCGGACGCAACGCCTGCTCCAGGGCATCGCGAGAGATGCCTTGCTGCACCAGCAGCGCGACGTGATCTTCGGTGACGTCGGATAGCGCCACGCGCGTCGCGACGGGCCGAGTCTCCGCCACCGTCAGGGTGGTGGTTTGCTGCGCCTCGACGGCCACGCGGAAGCGGGACACGCTGGGCGCGGTCTCCACCGGCTGCGCATCGGAGACGATCTCCCAGCCCGGCCGGGCCGGGTGCTCGACGATCACGGTGCGCGCTTGCGTGTCCTCGTTGCGGATTGCGTACACCCGCCGTTCGCGGGTCTCGGTCTCGTAGATGAACACGCCGCGCTGCGCCGTCACCCGCGTCACCGCGCCGCTCTCGCGATCGAATTCGCTGTCGACGAGAACGGCGACATCGGTGCCGTAGGACAGCAGCCTGCGCTCGCCGGGCTCCATCGACTCGAGTATGCCCTCGCCGGCGAATGCTCCCTCCTCGAGGACGGTGAAGCTGCCGCCGTCGAGCGGCAAGTCCGAGCTATTCGTGAGCCACAGGGCGCGCAACGGGCGTCCCGAGCTGACGCCGCCGCTCCACAGGGCCACTCTCTCCGCCGATACCTCGGCCCGCAGGATGGGAACGAGCGCGGACTGGTTGCGACGAATGGTGACCGGATCCGTGATCCGGTACTCGAACAGGTCGCCGAGCTCCTGGCCTCCGGCCACCGCCTGCGGGGAGGGGAGGCCACGCTCGAGGCGCCCCCTGAGCGGCGCCGGCGGGGGCTCGGGGGCGGGCGGGTTCCCGGCCCGCCTGGTGCTCCGCACGTCCACGACGGGCGACTCCGCCGCCACGGTAACGGTTTCCTCGACGGTGGCCAGGGGCATGGCCGCGTCGCGCAGCGTTTCCTGGCCGCCGCGCACCGTCACCGCCATGGTCTGGGTCTCGAACCCGGTGAGTGAGAATTCCAGTTGATACGCACCGGCGGGCAACCGCGAGAGCCTGTACTGTCCGGACGGACCGGAGTAGGCGACCTGTGGGCCGGAGGCGCCAACAGCGGTCACCTGGACGCCGGGGAGGGGCACGCCGTCGTTGTCACGAACGATACCGACGATGCGCCCGTTACCTTCGCTCAGCGTCGCCGCGTGCGTTTGCGGTGACGACTGGGCGTAGTCGGGCAGCGGCACCACGGGCCTGCGGGCGTAGTAGGGCTGCGAGATCTGCTGGATGAACGACTGCGGCGCGCCGCCGACGAGCGACAGCTCGACGTTGTCCCAGTCCTCGCCGATGGTGTTGTCGACGATCGCCCAGCCTTGCAGGATCGGCGCGCCGTCCGGCTGCGAGGGCATGACGATCCGGTAGCTACTCTTCCAGATCGGCACCTCGGATACATAGCTGACAAAGAGATCGCGCCCGCCGGAGCCCTGCGTCGAGATGGTCATCCGGCGCACGTCCTCTTCGCGCGTCGACTCCAGCAGCGTCAGGTAACGGATCATCTCCTGGCGCAGGTCGTCGTCGAGCAAGCGAACGGACACCTGGGGACCGATCTCGAAGCGGCGCATATCGCTGGCCTCGGTGACGATGGTTACCTCCTCGGCGCGACGCGTTTCGGCGCCGGTGCCCCGCACATGACGTTCCGCCGACAGCACGCGGCCGGCCACCGTCTCGTTTCCCGTGCGGACCTCGATGCGAGCGCCGCGCAGCGCGTCGAGCAGGTCGAAGAACGTCGGTCGCTCGCCCAGCGGCAGCCGCACGTTCCGCAGACGCTGCTCGAGCGGCGCCAGCGAGTTGTAGCCGATGTCGCTGACCCGGCCGCCGCCCAGATCGAGCACGGTGAGCGTCTTGAGCACGTCGTCGAGCTGGGCGCTGGTGAAGCTCACCGTCACCTCCTCGTCGTCGTTGACGCGGCCAACGTGCTCGAAGTAACCGATGCCCGACTTGTACAGCACCACCCGCTGAACCGGTAGCGGCGTCTCGGACTGCTGCGCCGCGAGTGGCGCGGCGCTCGAGAGCAGGGCAACAATCAAGCCGGCAACCAGCAGTGAGTTCCATCGCAAGCGGGTCATTTGTGGTCTCCCCGTTCCTCGTTCTGCGTCTTCGCGGGTTTCCCCTACGATAGCCGGATTCCGCGGCGGCATGCAGGCTCGTCGCCGGATTCGCTTCAGAGGTACTGCTGCACGACAATCATCGCCACCAGCGTGGCGCTCACCAGCAGCCCGACGGCGGGCCGGCGACCTTCCTCGTACGCCTCCGGCAACAGCTCGACCAGCACCATGAAGATCATCGCTCCGGCGGCGAACCCGAGCGCGTAAGGAAGTGCCGGACGAAACGCGTCCACGAAAAGGAATGCCGGAACGGCCATCAGCGGCTGCGGAATCGACGAGAAGAAGCTCCACCACGCACAACCCAGTACGCTCATGCCCCGGGGGCGCAGAACGGCGCTGATCGCCAGCCCCTCGGGGACGTTGTGCACCGCGATCGCCGCGGTGATGAGAATGGCGAGGTCGCGACCGCCGGCGAAAGCCGCGCCGACGGCGATGCCCTCCGCCATCGAGTGCACGGTCATGACGACGACGATCAACACCATGCGCCGCACGTCGGCGGCACGGACCTCGTCGATCTCGACCTCGCGCTCACCGAGGAAACGCTGTGTCAGCAAGATGAATCCGACGCCGAAGAACGCGCCGACGGCGGTCTGCAGATGCCCGGACGCCGACCCCTCGACGACGAGCTGAAAGCACGCGCCGAGCATCAGGCCGGCGGCGATGGCGTTGGCGTACGCCACCGTGCGGTGCGAGATCGAACGCACGAACGCGAACGGCAGCGCCCCCAGCGCCGTGGTGGCGGCGGTGAACAGGCCGTAGAGGAAGACGAGTACAGGGGCGCTCACCGGGTGTTCCTCCGCGCCTGCCCGAGCCCGCCGCTCATTGCACGATCTCCCGGACCGCGGCCACGATGCCCATGGCGAGCAGCGCGACGAGGGCGATGCTGGTTGCCCCGGCCTGGCGGTAGCTCTCCGGCAGCAAATCGACGGTAACCAGGTAGATGAGGGTTCCCGAGCCGAACCCG
>CBDUAS010000140.1:0-8123 GCA_965365185.1 uncultured bacterium
ACGAGATGACCGGCGGCGTGCACAACGTCTATATCTACGAGGATCACGTCTACGCGCTGTCGTCGGGGCAACGTTACGACATCATCAATATCGAGGACCCGACGAACCCCCACCGCGTCGGCCGTTTCGAGCTCGACACGCCGGGCCACTCGATTCATGACGTCTGGGTGGAGAACGGGCTCGCCGTGTCTTCCAACTGGAGCGACGGGATCGTCGTCGTCGACGTCGGCGGCGGCGGCCGTGGCGGCTCCCCGACCAACCCGGTAAAGCTGGGCCAGTACACGTACCCGAGCGGCTGGAACCACGCCGGATTCCCCTACTGGAACGCGGACGGGAAGTTCTACGTATTCGCCGGCGACGAGCACTTCCCCGCGGACCGCAATCCGCAAGGCATCGATCGCTTCTCCGGCCCTGCGGTCAACGCGGCCGGCTGGATCCACGTCATCGAGTTCGACGAGAACTTCGAAAACCCACGCGAGGTGGCTCGCTACCAGGTGCCAGAGGGCGGCACGCACAACTTCTGGATCGAAGACGATGTCCTCTACGTTGCCTACTACAACCAGGGCGTGCGCGTCGTCGACATCTCGGGTGAGCTCCTCGGCAACCTCTACACGCAAGGTCGTGAGATTGCCTACTTCCTCCCCGATGACCCCGAGGGCTTCAAGCCCAACGCCGCACGCACCTGGGGCGTGCAACCGTTCAAGGGTTTGATCTGGGTGGCGGACAACAACTCCGGCTTGTGGGCCATCCGCCTGTACGATCCGGAAGCACGCGCCGAAGAGCGATAGGCTATTGAATCCGCGACTCGGCGCGAAGAAGCAGGACCCCTTGACCACCGTGTTCCGGGCACAACACATCTTCAGGAGCGACCGCCGATGAGCAAGACCGTGTCGTTGGTACTCGGCAGCGGCGGTGCCCGCGGGCTCGCTCACCTCGGCGTTATCCGATTCCTCGAGGAGCGAGGCGATGACATCCGCTCGATTTCCGGCTGCTCGATCGGCGCGCTGGTGGGAGGCGTCTATGCCCTCGATGAGTTGAAGGCCTTCGAGGAGTGGGTATGCGCCATCCGCCGGCGGGATATCGTCGCCTTACTCGATATCTCCTGGGGCGGGAAGGGGTTCTTCAAGGGAGACAAGATCGTCGACCAGCTGAAGGAGTTCGTCGGCGACACTTCGATCGAAGACCTCGGGGTCGCCTACACGGCCGTTGCCGCCGACATTCGCAAGGCACGCGAGGTGTGGATCTCCAGCGGGCCGCTTTTCGATGCCATCCGCGCCTCCATATCGCTGCCGCTGTTCTTCACGCCGTTCTCGTACAACGGCGTCGACCTGTTCGACGGCGGGCTTCTCAATCCCGTCCCGGTGGCGCCGACGGTCAAGGACACCACCGATCTGACCGTGGCCGTCAACCTCGGAGGACGACCGGAGCGTCACCGGCGCCCGGAGGACGACAGAGAGTCCGCGAATCGTGACGCCCCGGATGGCCTGCACGAGAGAATCGCCGCATTCATCGAGGACCTCCGAAACGGCCTGCCGGGCATTTCGCCGACGGAGATGCGCATGTACGAGATCGCGCAGAGCTCGTTCGACGCCATGCAGGGTACGGTTGCCCGGCACCAGCTCGCCGCCTACCGGCCGGACGTCGAGATCGTGATCCCACGCGATGCATGCGGGATGCTCGAGTTCGACCGCGCCGAAGAGCTCATCGATCGAGGTTATCGGGCGGCGCTCGACGCGATGCCCGACGCGTGAGCCGGGCGCGCCGCTTCAGCGCCTCGCCCAGGATCGGAGCTGCTGCAGGAAGTTGACGGGCTCACGCATTCCGATCGCCACCGTGACACCCACGTAAACGGCCGCGAACGTACCCAGCACGACGGCGGCCCGCGCGAGGGGGCCGCCCGTAGGGATCGCCAGCCTCACGATCCACGCTACTGCGGCCGCCCCGGCCGCGATCACCCAGAGCTTGACGAAGAACGGCACGAACTGCGGCGATCTCACCCGGCCGAGGCGATCGTCGAGCCATTTTCGTAGCAGGACGAACTCGATCCACCCGCTGATGCCGATCGCGGCGCCGAGCCCGGCGGCACCCCATTTCGGGTCCAATCCCAGGGCCCTTACCACCGGTATGGCGAGCACGGCTCCGAGCACGCCCCGCACGCTGAGGCGGGCAATCGCCGCCTTCAGCGGTGTCATCGTGTCACCGAGCGCATAGAAGGCCGTGGCATGCAGGCCGCCCATCGACGCGCCCGACAGGCCGACCGATGAGGCGGCGAGGATCGCCCAGACGTAGAGGACGTCATCGGGCGTGAATTCCCCGCCCTGGTACACCGCGGCAACCAGGAGGTCCCCGAGGGTGATGAAGGCGACGGCGCAGCCCACCAGGAGATAGGCGGTGTGCCGCAGTGCCGCGTCCAAGGGACCTGCGATGCGCGAGGCGACGGCCTCCCCACCGGCTGCCGCGGCCGAGAGCTCCGGCAAAAGGGCCGCCGAAACGGCCACCGTGAAGAGCCCGACAGGAAGGGAATAGAGAAGCTGCGAGTAGTTGAGTCCGGCGATCGCGCCCGTTGAAACAAAGCCGGCAATCGCCACCTCGACCCACGTGCCGGATCGCCCGATCAGGCCGCGCCCCGCCGCCGGCAGGGCGTTGCGGCCCACGGCGCGCAGGTGCTCTCTGCTCGCTGCCGACGGCGGCGATGGACGCCCGGTCGCCCGAATGACCCACGGCAATTGCACGAGAAGCTGCAACAGCGCGCCGGCCAGGGCGCCCCAGGCAGCCGCGACGGCGACCTCTGACTGGTTGCGGCCTCGTCCGGCCCAGATCAGCGCCAGGCTGATCGTCACGGAGGACAACACGGGCACGACATAAGGGAGGAAGAACCGACGGTGGCTGTTGAGAACACCGAGGCACCACGAGCCGAGCACGAGCAACCCGACGGCCGGAAAGAAGATGCGCACCAGACGCACCGTGAGCTGCGCCTTCGCCGCATCGAACCCGGGGGCGATGAAGGACACGAGCAGCGGCGCCAGCAGTACGCCCGCCAGCACGATGACGCTGACGATCAGTGTGTGAATCGACGCCACCACCCAGGCCAGGCGGGCAGCCTCGCCACGGGCTCCCTGCACGAGAAGACGACCCTCCCGGGGAATGAACGCCGATGCGAACACACGATCTCCGACGATGCTGTTCAGCAGCGCCGGGATGCGGAACGCGGCGCCGAACGCGTCGGCCGCGTCCGAGGTGCCCAGGTACTGCGCGAAGATTCGCTCGCGGACGAGCCCGGCAATGCGGCTGAGCAAGACCGCCATCCCGACGTGCGTGGCGCCCCTACGCATCGACCTTCCACCGGCCGCGGAACGTCGCAATCTCGTCCTTGCTGTAGAAATGTCGGGCGAGCCTCGAGTCGTACATGCGATCGAGAAACTCACGCGGCAGGCGCAACTCCGACAGGAAGCGCGTGTACGTGCGCCCATAGCTCAGATCGGTGGCGCGGTTGAGGTGCTGCAGGCCGATCGGCCGCGTGCCCAGAAACCTGCCCAGTGCCTGGCTGCCACTGTGCTCGAGGTCTTCGGTGCGAAGCACCAGAAGCTCGCCCGCCGCACATGAGTGGACGCTGCCCAGACCGTTCTTCGGGTAGGGCCGGTCGAAGACATCGACGCCAAAGACAAGCCCCACCTCTCGATCGAACCAGGTGAGCGCGAACTCGTCTTCGCCGTGGTCGGCGCCCCGAAAGAGACCGATCAACTCGGCGACGTTGGCGGGGTCGTCGCGGAACCCGTGCCCCAGCTCCGGGTGCAGAAGCGGCAGATGCCGGAAGAACGCCGAGATGGTGCGTGCGACCGGATCGCGCACCAGGGACACGATCTTCCAGTCGCCGAAATCCCCGCGGGCGATCTTTTTCGCCAGCCAGCACGCCTGGGCGTGCTCGCGATACAGCGTCGGTTGCCCCGTCTGCTCGTACATGCGGACGAACATGGCCTGCATGCTCCCGATCGTGTCGGGATTGAGGTAGTGCGTATGGAAGCTTCGCACGCCCGGAACATTGTCCCGGATGGCCCAGCGGACGCTCTTCGATCCGACCCTCGCCATCTGGTGAACAACGACGATCGGCCGGTCGCCGCGGTACCTCCATCGGGCCTTCAGGTGGTGTAGAGCCTCGACGAAGCGCCACCGGATCGTCCGCGGGACCAGACCCATCACGTCTTCCTCATGGCAGGCTACAAGCTCCACTGGGCGAGCTTCAGCCCGGTGAATTCACGCAACCGGGACGCGTCGGGCCCGAGATGCTCCCGCAAGCGCTCGCGCGTGCGATCGTCCAAAGTCGGATGCTCGAAGCTCCGGGTAAACGGCCGGTAGAGCGAGTAGCCGATCCTTCTGCGGGTCGCCGGCGACAGCACCCGAGCCGGCCGCGAAGCTCCCAGCCGCTGCAGGACGCGAGCAACCGCACCCTTTTTCCGCTTGCGTCGCGACTCGTGCTCGAGGCGATCGAAGCGGTCGGTATCGAATGTAGGGTCGACTCCGAGGAAGCGAAAGACATCGGCCAGCACGGCACGGCGCTCGTCTCGCAATGCCTCCGTGCAGACAACGTGGATCTGCGACGGCGGGTAGAAAGGCAGGTACTGCTGCAACTGGTAATGGTAGCGGCTCCGCTCCACGTAGTGGTTGGCCTCGAGTGTCTCGAGCGCCTGCCGCACGGGCCGGCACTCCAGCCCGTCGGCGTACCGGTGCACCCATGCCGAGAGGATGCGTTCAATGGGGTCGCGAACGATGTACAGCAGCTTGGCCTGCGGCACGACGGAGGCCATCCGCGCGGGCACGCCCTTCCACTTCGGCCACGCCGTGTACTTGACGGAAGCCTCGCCGCGAGCGGCGGCGCGGGCATCGAACTGCGACGCGTACCAACTCAGACCGCGTGACCAAACGCGCGGGTCGGCGAAGAAGTGCAGCTCCTTCTCTCGCGTCATGGCGATGGCGGGATGAAGGTTCAGATAGGTGTGCAGGCTCGTGGTACCGCACTTTCCGGCGCCGATGATGATGACGTTGGGAAGGGCCGACTGCTTTGGCCGCTCCTCCACCTCAGCCATCGTGACGGCCTCCGGGTTCGACGTACAGGAAAGCCATCAGATCAGCGCCCGGAGCACGCCGGACCACAGGGGCATGCCCAATAGCCAGGCGAAAAGGACGAGAATCGCGCCGGCGGTCGTTGCCGCCGCGGCCGCGGCAAAGACGACCCGCTCACCCGCGCGAAAGCGCGCCCAGGCAAACACGTACAGGGCCGGCCCCACCACGAACCCGAGAACCGTCGACGCAGCGGGCAGCGCCAAGAACCACAGCATGGCGCCGACCTGGTCGGGTGCGCGGGCCGACGGCGAGGCAAGGGGTCCTTTCGTACCGGCGTCGTCTGCCTTCGTCTCGCGCACCAATCGGTATATCAGCAGGCCCGCGAGCGGTATGCCGACCGCTCTCGGCACCAGCGCGGACGATGCGCGCAGGCTGAAGGTGGAGGCCAACAGCGCGAGTGTGACGGCGAGCAGCACCGCCGTGAACGCGATCGCCTCGCCCGGGCGCGGAGGAAGAGACGGTTTCCCGGTGCTCGTATTCATGGCAGCCGCCTGCGCACCCAGGTGGGAACTGTCGTCAAGACGATGAGCGCGAGGAGGACGACCACCGACGGCCGGGCCCAGAAGTCGATCCTGTCCAGCCGCTGCAGGTCGAGGGTGAGGTTCAGGTTCAACTCGAACAACGGGCCCAGCACGAGCGCCATGACGAACGCAACGCGGGGCCATTCGTGCTTCTTCATGAAGTAGCCGACCAATCCGAACAGCACGGCGGCCCATACGTCGGCGATACGGCCCCTCAAGGCGAAGGCACCGAGCATCGCCAGGACCATGATCGGTGGGATCAGCCGGCGCGTGCGCATGACCGTCAAGCGCGAAAGCGGCTTCACGATCGCCAGACCTATGGCTGAAGTGAGCCAGTTCGACAAGAAGAGCGCCCAGATGAGCGCGAATGTCAGCGGCAATCCGTCCCCCATCATCTCCTGGCCGGGACGGATGCCATGAATCGCCAGCACACCGAGCAGCACCGCCGTTCCGGCGCTGGCCGGAATCCCTAGTGCCAGCGTTGGCAGCAGCGAGCCCCCATCTTTGGCGTCGTTTGCCGCTTCCGGCGCAATCACGCCGCGGATGTCGCCGGTTCCCATCGTGCCCGCCGCGTCGTTTCTCGCGGCGTCCCCATAGGCCACGAAGGCCGCGACAGTTCCGCCGAGGCCCGGAATCATGCCGACCAGCGTGCCGATGACGGAGCTGCGCAGGAAGACGACGGCGTTGCGGAATACCGCGACGACGCCCTCGATCGTGCTGCCACCGAGTTGCGCAACGCTGTTCCTGCCCGAGATCGTCAGCCGGTCGCCGGCGCTCAGGTCGATGGCCTCGGCCATCGCGAAGGTGCCCAGAAACACGGGCACCACGTTGAGCCCATCCTGCAGGTAGAGCGTGCCGAACGTGAACCGCAGATCAGCGGTGCGCGGATCGAAGCCGACGAACGACACCATGAGCCCGAGGCCCGCCGCCGCGAGGCCCTTCGCCACCGACCCCCGGATGATCGTGCCGATCGCGAGCAGCCCCCAGATGGCCAGCAGCAGGTATTCGGCGGGCCCGATCCGCGGGATGATCGGCACAACGACCGGGAGCACGGCGATCAGAACGAGGACGCCGATCGTCGAGCCCAGCGCCGAAGCCGTGGCAGATGCTGCCAGTGCCGTCCTCGCCATTCCCTTCTGGGCCATCGGGTAACCGTCGATCAACGTGGCAGCGTTCGGCGCGGTGCCGGGGATGTTGAGCAGAATCGCCGTGACGGACCCCATGAACGTCGCCCCGCCCAGCATCGCCCCGTACAGAAGCACCAGATGCAGGGGGTCCCAGGCGAGCGTGAGCGGAATCGCCAGCGCCATCAGTGCCGCGCCGCTCAAACCCGGCAGCAACGCCACGAGCATCGCCACCAGGGTCCCGGCAATCGGGTAAAGGATGTTGGGCCAGGCGAGGACCAGCAGTAGCCCCTCCCAGGCGGCCGACAGGATCGAGCTGCTCAACGGATTCTGCGGGCGGCGGCCGTGGAGACCGGCACAATCGGACGAACGGCCTCGATGAGCCGCGGAACTTCGCGCCGCAAGACGTCGCCCCCTGCGACGTCGATTGACCGTCCCGCCCGTCGTGCGGCCGCAGCGAGGCCCCCGTCCGTCAACGCCGCGTAAATACCCTGGTCCAGGCAATTGCGCAAAGGGGGCGCGAATCCCGCGGGCCCGGCAAACAGCCGGCCGAACTCCAGATATGCCGCGACCGCATCGGTCAGGGCACGGGTGTGGTCCGGATCTCCCGGGAACAGCTCGGGTCGTATCGCCACCAAGCCTCCCGGCCCCGCCAGATGCGGGACCTGAGCGATGCGGCGGTCTGCCGACCGCTCGGGCGTGATCTGCAGCAAGGGGTTCAGGCCTGCGGCGTCCGGGGCATCGAGAAACGACTCGATGTCCAGGCAGGTAATGTCGCAATCGCCTCGCATCAGCCCCAGCATCGCTTCCGTGCTGCCGGGGTAACCCGACACGAACTCCATCGACAACCCGAAAAGATCGCTGATCGCGGCCATGGAGGCGAAGTTCGAGCTGTTCGGCGCGGTTACCCGGGCGACGAGAGCCCGTCGGCGGGACAAGGCGATGAGGTCGTCGAGCGTCTCCAAGCCGGCCCTGCGGTTGCCGAGGATCACCTGCTGCCGTTGGCTTATGCGTCCGAGCAGGGTGAAATCGTTCGACAGATCGGGGGCAGATCCGGCGTCGGTATTCCGCCTCCACAACAGCGCGGAGCCGTTGAGTATGCCCAGGGTCCTGCCGTCAGGCCGGGCCCGCGCGATGGTCAACGCACCCACCAGGCCGCCCGCCCCCGGGAGGTTATCGATGACCACCTCGGCACCCAGTGCCCTTTCGACGAACGGTTCGGCAAGCCGCGAATACGTGTCGAATCCGCCGCCCGGCGTCCAGCCGACGATCCATCTGATTCTCGCGCCCTGGAGACACTCCTGCGGTTCCCGGCGCGCGAGCGCGAATCCACCGCACATCGCCGCGCACCGCTCCAGCA
>CBDUAS010000141.1:0-8088 GCA_965365185.1 uncultured bacterium
CGGCGGCCGCCGCAACCGCGGAGACGGCATCCTGGCGGCGCCACCGCGGGCGACAGCGCCCGTTCCGTGCGCCCAATTGTCATTCCTGTTTCGTTCGCTATACTGAACATCGTTCGCGACAGGAAACAATGACCGAAGACCCCGTCCAGCTCGTACCCGCCGTCGATCGCGCCGCACGCATGTTGTCGAACCTGCGAGGGCACGGATCCGGAAGGGGCATCTCGGAGCTGGCGCGCGACCTCGGTATCCCCAAATCGAGTGCATTTCAAATCGCCGCAACGCTGGTGCATCACGGCCTGCTCGAACGGGATGATGACAGCCGTCGCTACCGAATCGGTACAGGCCTCGATCGGCTCGCCAGCGGTCGCGGGCTGCGGGCCGACGTGCCGGCGCTGGCGGCGCCGCACCTGCAGCGACTGGCGGCGTCCACCGGCTTGACTGCGCTGCTCGGCGTACCGACGGCCGAGGGCACGGTGCTGGCGGCGCGGGGGGACGGGCCGGCTTCATTGGCCGTAAGTGCTCCCGTGGGCTTCCGTCTCCCGGCAAGGGCGGGAGCCTTCGGAAAAGTCTTCGATGCCGAGATGCGGGGCCAGGCGCTGCGCTGCGCGCTGGAGGATCTCCCGCGGTTCACCCGGCGGACGATTACGGACGCGGCGAGGTACGCCAAGGAACTCCGACGCGTGCGCCAGCGGGGCTTCGCCGTGGACTTCGAGGAGTACCTCGACGGCATCCGTGCCGTCGCATCGCCAGTGCGCGATGCCGACGACAGCGCCATCGCCGCGATCTGCGCGCTGGGGATCTCTGCGCGGCTGAAGCGTGCGGACGTTGCCGCGGTAGCAGCCGCCGTCACGCGAGCGGCTGGAGCCTTGTCTGCAGATCTTCGAGGCGCCGGCCCGGAGCCGCGGGTGACGACATGAACGACGGCAGGCGGATTCGACTTCACGTCAACGGGGAGCGCCACGACCTCGTCGTTGCGGTCAACAAGACGCTTTTGGAGGTGCTCCGGGAGGACCTCGGGCTGAGGGGAACCAAGCACGGCTGCGAGCTCGGCGAATGCGGTGCGTGCACCGTCCTGGTGGACGGTGAGCCGCACCTGTCTTGCCTGCTGCTCCCGGTTCAACTCGATGGCCGTCACGTCGAAACCGTGGAATCGCTGGCGAGCGGCGGCCGACCGCACCCGCTGCAGGTGGAGTTCGCCCGGCTGGGCGCGTCCCAGTGCGGCTACTGCACGCCCGGAATCATGATGTCCGCGGTGGCGCTGTTGGAGGAGGTCGGTGAGCCCACGGTCGAGCAGATCAAGCTGCACCTGGGCGGAAACCTCTGTCGCTGCACCGGCTACCTGCAGATCATCGAGGCCATCCGAGCTGCCGGCCAATGTCGCGGCGAGGACCGGGTGACCGGTGGCGCGGCCGAGAGCAGGCGGTCGGGCGGCAGACCCGCCCAGTGCGACCAGGTTACGGGGGCGGAGACGACATGAGCGACGGATCCGGCGAGCCCTACAGCGTCATCGGCCGGCCGCTGCCGAAAGTCGACGGGCTGCGAAAGGCATCCGGGCAGGCGGTCTACGCCGACGACCTCTTTCTGCCGCGCATGCTGTACGGGAAGCTGCTCGGAAGCGAGCGCCCGCACGCCCGCATCGTGCACATCGACACGCGCCGCGCCGAGGCCCTGGATGGGGTGCACGCGGTCATCTGCGGGGAAGATCTGCCGGTGAAATACGGGATTCTGCCGGTGAGCGAAGACGAGTACGCGCTCGAGATCGACAAGGTGCGGTTCGTCGGCGACCCGGTTGCAGCGGTCGCGGCGGTCGACGAGGCGACGGCGGAAGAGGCAGTGCGGCTCATCGAGGTGGAGTACGAGGACCTGCCGGCGGTGTTCGACATCGAAGATGCCCTGCGACCCGTCGATGAGGCACATCGCATTCACGCTTACGGACCGCGGGACAACGTGCACAAGGAGGTTCACCTGCAGTTCGGTGACCTGCAGGAAGGATTCGCTCGTGCCGATCGCGTGATCGAGAACACCTACTTCTACTCGGGCAACAACCACTTGGCGATGGAGCTGCACGCAACGGTTGCCGATTGTGCCGCGGACGGAAAGCTGACCCTATGGTCATCGACCCAAACACCCCACTACGTGCACAAGGCGTTGGCCAGCGTCCTGCAGATTCCGGCGAGCCGTATACGCGTCATCGCCACGCCGGTCGGTGGTGGCTTCGGCGGCAAGTCGGACCCGTTTCCGCACGAGTTTTGTGCCGCCAAGCTGTCGATCGCCACCGGTCGTCCGGTGAAGATCACGCTGACGCGGGAGGAGGTGTTCTACGCCCATCGAGGGCGCCATCCGGTGTTGATGCACGTGAAGCTGGGCGTCACCGGGGCGGGAGAGATCACGGCGTTGGATTTCCAGTCGTTTCTCGACGGCGGCGGCTACGGGAGCTACGGCGTGGCCAGCACCTACTACACCGGCGCCCTGCAGACGGTCACGTACAAGGTCCCCGCCTATCGGTTCCGCGGCGTCCGTGTGTTCACCAACAAGCCGCCCTGTGGCCCCAAGAGGGGGCACGGCACACCCCAGCCGCGCTACGCCCTGGAGTGTCACCTGGACCGGGCCGCCGAGCAGCTCGGCATCGACCCGGCGGCTCATCGGCGAGCGATCTGCGTCGACGAGTACAGTATGACCGCGAATCACATGCGCATCACCTCATGCGGCTTGCGGGAGTGCATCGACCGCGTGAGTGACGCTTCGGCGTTTTCGTCTCGCCACGGCAGCCTCCCGCGGGGCAGGGGCATCGGCCTCGCGGCAGGGTCCTATCTGTGTGGCGCCGGCCTGCCGATCTACTGGAACGAGATGCCGCACACGTCCGTCGACCTGAAGATCGATCGCGGCGGCGGAGTGTCCGCCAAGTGCATGCAGATCGACATCGGCCAGGGTTCGGACACGGTGCTGGCGATGACCGTCGCCGAGGTTCTGGGGATCCGTCCGAGCGACGTCCAGCTCACATGTGCCGACACCGATACGACGCCCATCGACCTGGGATCGTATTCCAGTCGGGTGACGTTCATGATGGGAAACGCTGCGATCCGGGCGGCGCGCCAGCTCCGCGACAAGATCTTCGCCGCCGCTGCCGATCTGCTCGAAGCAGACGCCTCCGAGTTGCACGCCGCGGATGGCCTGATCACCCACGCCCGCGGCGCGACTCCGTCAGGCCGCAGCATCCCGTTCGAGGACGCGGTACCGCACGCCGAGGCCCGTTTCGGCCAGCTTTCCGCCAGCGGATCCTATTCGCCCCAAGAGCTCGCCGGCCCGTACAAGGGCTCCGGGGTCGGTCCGACGCCAGCCTATTCGTACTCCGCGGCCGTCGTCTTGGTCGACGTCGATGTGGAGACGGGAATCGTGAAGCCCGAAAAGGTCTGGGTGGCGCACGATATCGGGCGAGCAATCAACCCGACGCTGGTGCGCGGGCAGATCGAGGGGTCCGTATACATGGCACTGGGCGAGGTGTTCATGGAAGAACAAGCGTTTCGCAAGGGTCAGCATCAGTTCCCCTCGATGCTCGATTACAAGAGCCCGACGATTCTCGAGATGCCCCCGGTCGATACGATCCTCGTCGAGACGATCGATGCAGAGGGACCGTTCGGCGCCAAGGAGGTGGGGCAGGGGCCTTTGCTCCCGATACCGCCGGCCGTTGCGAACGCGATCTACGATGCCGTCGGCGTACGCATCGATGAGTTACCCGTCACGCCGGAGAAAGTCCTCGCCGCTTTGACCGCCAAGGCGAAGGGGCATGCTGCACGCCATGGACCGGCCAGCATCCCGCGGCACGACTGGCCGGAGCCGATCGTGGTCGATCCCGTGTGGTTCGATCGGCCGCCAGAGGCCTGGGTGGCGACGCGTCGTCGAGGCGAGCAGGAGGTCGGAGCGCGGGAGGATTCGTCGACCGCGGCGCCGTCGCCGGTAGCGGCAGAGCCGCCGGCCACCCAGGAGCCCGAATAATGCTGCGCTTGCCGTCCTTCGAGTACGTGCACGCCGCGGACGTTGCCGACGCAGCGCGAGTGCTGGCGGAGCAACCGGGCGAAGCGATGCTGCTCGCCGGAGGAACCGACCTGATCCCCAACCTGAAGCGTCGGCAATTCGATGCACCCGTGCTCGTGGGGATCGGGCACCTGCCGGAGCTGCGTGAATTCAGCGCCAACGGCGAGCTGGGCATCGGGGCGGGCGTGACCCTCGCCAGCCTGGCCCGGGGGCCGCAGATCCCCGGATACGCGAATGCGCTCCTGCAGGCCGTCCGCCAGATCGCCAACCCGCAGATCCAGCGTCAGGCCACGATCGGTGGCAACCTGTGCGTCGACACCCGCTGCAACTACTACAACCAGACGCACGAATGGCGCCGGGCCATCGGCTTCTGCATGAAGCGCGAAGGCGACATCTGTCTCGTGGCTCCGGGAAGCTCGAAGTGCTGGGCGGTCTCGTCGAGTGACGCGGCGCCGGCCCTCATGGCGCTCGGCGCCCGCGTGACCTTGGTCGGGCCGCGGGGTGAACGCGATATCCCGCTAGCGAACCTATACCGGGATGACGGCATTCGCTATCTGTCGTCAGCGCCCGAGGAAATCCTCACCAAGATCCTGGTACCGCGACAGGACGGTTCGCGCAGCACATACCGCAAGGTGCGGCGCCGGGGCAGCTTCGACTTCCCCATCCTCGGCGTTGCCGCCAGCGTCAAGCTCAACGGCGACATGGTTGAACGAGCCCGTCTGGCGCTCGGCGCCGTGCACACGCATCCGATGGAGGTCGACGTCGCCGAGGCGCTGGAGGGAGCCTCTCTGACGCCCGAGCGCATTGATGCGGCAGCCGATATGGCGTTCAACGCCGCCACTCCCTTGGACAACGCCGATCTGCAATACCACTGGCGCAAGAAGATGGTTCGCATCGAGGTGCGCCGGGCGTTCGCCGATATTGCCTCCACGGCACGCTAGACGTTCGTTCTCAGGGCGTTGTTCCCCACCTGGGCACCGAGCTGGGAGGACGCTGCGGGGGGTTGGCCGAATGAGGCCGGACGGCATCTCCGACCCTAGCGCAAGCGGGGGAGGTTGTGTCCAGAGGATGAACGAGGTGGACGGGGATGCGGGTTGGCTCCCTCAGCTCGACCCGGGGGGCACCGTCTGCACGATGATCGGTCTCTGCTCGTCGCGGCGAAAGAAACCCACCAGCCAGCTCACCAGTGCGATGGCCAGCAGCAGCGGCAGTCCGATGATCAGCAGCTTGAAGAACAGCAGCGCGCCGACCAGCAAGAACACCGGGAGCAGCAGAATGCCGAAGACGGCAACGAAGATCCCCGCAACGCCGATCTTGAGCGCGAACCCCATGAGCCGCAGCAGGAGGTAAAAGGGCAGCACGACGATGAATACGGCGAGGCACATCAGGCCGAACAGAAAGATCAGTCCGATCAACCCCATGAACTCGAACATCTTTACTCCCTGGTGACGGTTTCGTCGGCCGCCGAAGGCCGCGCGGGGGGCGGTACGATCCCCTGGGAGTTCCGACGGATCCGCGAGCCGTTTGTTTCAAAGGTAAAGGCCGGCGAACAGGAGGTAGTTTCCGAGGAAATGCGCCGTGACGGCGCTCTCCCAGCCGCCCCGCAGGTAGGCCATCCCAAGCACCAGCCCGAACGCCGCCGCGGGGACCGGGTTGGCGGCGTGTGCCAGCCCGAACATGAGCGCCGATGCCAGCAGGGCGACGGTTACCAGGCGGCGCGGGGTCCGCATCCGTTCGCGCGGGGGCGCCGCGGGGCCGCTCTCGAAACCGAAGCTCGGGCGCCAACCGTAGAAGCGCATTCCCAGCGAGACCAGAAAGGGAATCGCGAAAAGACGGAACATGGTTTCCTCGGAGAACGCCGCCCGGGCGGAAAGCGCGAACACCTCCAGGTGGCTGTCGAGGTTGTAGACCGAAGTCGGGCGAAAGGTGGTCCCGGACGTGGTCAAGTACAGAGCGCCGTTGCTCAGGTAGATGAACAGGCCGCCGCCGATTCCGTACACGGCGAAACGCAACCAGCGGCGTCGCGCCGAGAGCGGCGAAAGCAACAGAAACGACGTCAACCCGAGGCTCGAGGCCGTCCACACGGCGAACGCGGCCGTGATTGCGAAGGCGCCGGAGAACACCACCAGCATCCACGGCACCGAGAGGTGCCCGGCCCGCGGCGAGCGCACCACCCAATCGAGGACCACCGCGAGGGCACTCGCGAGCGCGAACACACCGATCACCAGGACCGTTCGCAACCAGCCCGGACGCTGTTCGTTGATGGCTCTTGACTCCGCGTGCTAGGTTGCCGCCAAAGGTGGTCTGAAGAGCCTCTGAGGCCCTCTCGACACCCCTCTAGAATCATTGTAGCGCACCCCCCAACGAGGTTTACGGCCCGGAAACAACCGCGCAGGAGGCTGGTTTGGTACAGCACAAAGCCTGGGACGAGATCCCACGCGAAGAGCTTTCGGCAAAGATCACCCGACGCATCGTCACGGGAGAGAAGGTCATGGCGGCGATCGTCGAGCTGCGTGAGGGCGCCGTCGTCCCGGCGCACAGTCACGAGAGCGAACAGATCACCTATGTCGTTTCCGGCTGTCTACGGTTCACGCTCGAGGACGGCAGCGTCGTTGACGTGCGGGCGGGCGAGACACTGCTGATCCCGTCGAACGTCGAGCACGCGGCCGTGGCGCTGGAAGACACCGTCGACATGGACTGCTTCAGCCCGATTCGCGAGGATTGGCTCAGCGGTGACGACGCGTATCTGAGGGGCGCCGATGAAGATTGATCTGAGCGGGCGCACGGCGCTCGTCTGCGGAGCTTCCGAGGGGCTGGGGCTGGCGAGCGCTCAGGGGCTGGCGGATGCCGGGTGCAACCTGGTCATCTGTGCGCGCACGGCGGAGGCGCTCGAGGCCGCCGCCGTCGGCCTGCGCGCGCGGGGGGTCGACGTTCTGCCGGTGCCCGCCGACCTGACCTCCGTCGCCGAGATCGATGCCCTGACGGAACGCGCCTTGGAACATTGCGGCACCGTCGACATCCTGGTGAACAACGCCGGCGGACCGCCACCCGGAACCTTCGATGACCTGGACGAGTCGGACTGGCGAGCGGCGGTCGACCTGACGTTGATGTCGGCGATCGAGGTCACCCGGCGACTGCTTCCGGGGATGCGCGCGCAGCGGTGGGGCAGGGTGGTCAACATCACGTCGACCTCGGTGAAACAGCCGGTACCCGGCCTGATCCTTTCGAACAGCATCCGCCTTGCCGTCGTCGGCTGGGCGAAGACATTGGCCAACGAGGTGGGCCCGGACCAGGTGTTGATCAACAACGTCTGCCCGGGTTACACGACCACCGAGAGGCTCGCTTCACTGGCCGGCAAAGTAGCGGAGCGCGACGGCGTCGACAGCGAGCAGGTGTACGCGAACTGGGCTGCCGGCGTGCCCCTGCAGCGGCTGGCGACCCCGGAGGAGTTCGCCAACGTGGTGGTCTTTCTGGCCTCCGAGCAGGCCTCGTATCTGCACGGAACGACGCTTGCCGTCGATGGCGTGCGGGCACAGTCGATGCTCTGAGGCGCTGCCCTCATCCGAGGCGCTGCCCTCATCGGGTCCGCCGGATTCTCTGCCCTGCTGTCGTACCCGCGGCTGTCGCCCATCCCGCTCAGGCTCGTGGGGACGTCAGCCGCTGCTGGGTGATGCCCGCCGGGAAGAGCGAGGAGATCGCGATCACGCCCCGGGGCAAGAAACCCGATGCCAAGAAGTACCCCCCCTTTCGCAAGCTGCTCCAGCGCTACGTGGTCAAAAAGAACCTCACCCCTCGTCGCTGTCCGGAGCTGTCCAGGGTGCAGGGCCCGATCGGCGTGGAGGGCGCCCACGTCGACGATCGCCTCTACCTGCACCGGAAATACTACCTGGAGGGCATCGGCAAGTCGCCGATCTACACGGTTTACCGCTCCAAGCGCTTGGCCGCAGCCAAGAAGCCCCCGACCAAGGTGCTGATCTTCGTCACGCCCGGGGGCAAGGGGCGGCCCTACCGCTTCGTCGTCGAACCTGACACTGATACCAGTCACGTCCTGCTGGA
>CBDUAS010000142.1:0-8087 GCA_965365185.1 uncultured bacterium
ACTGGACCCAGGGCGACGCCTTCGGCGGACGGATGTTCATTGTCTGCACGCCGATCTTCGTCATCGGCACCGCGGTCCTTGTCGACAAGGCTGCCGAACGCTGGCCGTGGAGCCGGATCGGCGCTGTGGGTGCCGCTCTGGTAGCGCTCAACCTCCTTCTGATCGCCCAGTATCGATTGGTGCTGCTGCGGGCCGCCGCGCCGCCGACCTGGTGGGACCTGACCGTCGGCCGTGTGCAATTTCTCTTCTGACTCCGACGGGAGTGGGTTACTGGTCGCCAGCTTCGTTCCCGCGTGCCGCGCCGCTCGTGTGAACCTGACGGAGGCACCGCACCGCGAATGACCCACTGCGGGGCGGCGTAGCGAGTCGACACGAGTCGCCGTAACATGCCTGCATGATCGATCCACGCAAATGGCAAGAGCCCCGTGCGGCGATGCGGGTCGCGGCGGCCCTCGCATTCGCCTCGATGCTCGCACTGCCGTGCCCGGCGGCCGCCGGGCCGCACCGACCGCCGCCGGGGACCCTGGCGCTGAGCACGCAAGAGTCCGCCGCCCAGGATCCCGCCACTCAGGACCCCGCCACTCAGGATCCGGTCGCCTCGACACCCGCGGTCCAGGCGGCTCAGGACGCCGAGACGACGCCCCAGCGCATCCCCGAGGGAGATATCCCGGCGCGTGCCGAGATCGTCGACGCAGCGCTACGGCGCATCGAGACCCTGATCCAGCCGTCCGCGGAGTTGACCCGAATCGACGATGCCCTCGACGATCGCGAGGTCGGAATCGAGGCTCTGCGCGGGCTGTTGGACGCCATCAACCCGTACACGATCTCGACGCGCCGGCTCGAAGACATGCGGATTCCCTGGCTCGAGCTGCAGCGCGAGCTCGCGGGCTGGAAAGCGACCGCGGATTCGCGCTTCGCGGCGATCCAGAACGAAAGGGAGTTCCTGCGCGAGCTTCGTGCCCGCTGGGAGCTGACATTGGAGCCGACCGGTGACGCCGATCTCGCTCCGGAGCTTTTGGGCCGCCTCCAATCCGTGCTCGCCCGCGTCATCGACGTCGAAACACGGGTGCGGGCACAGCGTGACACCGTCGGCATCATCTCCGAGCGGATCGCGGCGAGCCAGCGGGCGGTTTCCGATGCGTTGGAGCGCATTGACGGCATCCGCGGACTGATGCGCGGGAGATTGCTGTCGCGCGACGCGTCGCCGCTGTGGCGTTCGCTCGGAAGCCTCCAGGCTCGCCCCGGCTACGCCGTCGACGCGGCGCGAGATTGGGCCGCCGGCATGATCGCTTACCTCAGGTTGCGTCCGGGGCGCGGGCTGTTTCTGGTCGCCTCGTTTTGTCTGCTGCTTTTCGGTGCCGTGCGGCTGCGGCGGCAACACCGGGAGTCTGCGCCCGACGACGGGGACGGCGAGCAGGTTCGGAGACTCCTCGAGCGCCCGTTCTCGGTGTCCTTGGCTGCCGCGCTGGCCATCACCGTGCTGGTGCCTCCGTACCCGACGGGCTCGGCGACGGATGCAGTCTTCCTTCTGGCCGTGGTTCCGGTCATGCGCCTGGGGCAGGTGCTCCTGGAACGTCGTGCGCGGAACGTGCTGTACGCGGTCGTCGTGCTGATGCTTGCCGCGCGTATCGCCGCTCTCGGCGCCGATGGGTCTGCCGGGACACGGTTGCTCCTGTTGCTCGTCACCGTCTTGGCCCTGGCGGGCGCGGTACGCAAGGCGCGTGTCGGACGACGTGAGATGCCGCCGCGAGGCTGGGGCCGTGTCGTGTCCACGGGGGCGATCGTGGCAGCGACGATCTTGGGTACGTCGTTGGCGGCGAACGTCCTCGGCTGGGTGCGGCTTTCCAAGGTTCTCACCGAGGCGACGCTCGACGGCCTGTTCGCGGCGTTTGCGTGGGCAATTATCGTGGCGGCGACCGCGACCCTGCTGCCCGTCGTGATCCGCCTCGGGTTGGGAAACGTGTTGCCGAGCCTGCGTCGTAAACAGGAGGTCGTCATCCGGGTCATGGTGACAGCCCTCAGCGTCGTTGCCGTGTTCGTATGGGTGAACGGCAGGCTCGTCGCCTTCCAGCTCAGGGCGCCGATGATGGATGCTCTCAGGCGTGTTGCCGATTCCGGCATCGAGGTCGGCGGCCTGGCAATCGGCACCGGTCAGGTGCTCGGAGGCGGCCTGATCCTGGCTCTAACGTGGCTGGTGGCGCATCTGGTGGGCTTCTTTGCGCGGGAGGAAGTGGTGCCCCGCATGCGCCTGCGGCGCGGCTCCGCCCAGTCGATCCTGTCGCTCACCAACTACGCCATCTGGGGGGTCGGCATCGCCCTGGCGGCTTCCGCGGCGGGGCTCACGGGAACGCAGCTTGCCGTCGTCATTGGCGCGCTCGGCGTCGGCATCGGCTTCGGCCTGCAGACCATCGTCAACAACTTCGTCTCCGGTTTGATCCTGATCTTCGAGCGGCCGATCAAGGTCGGCGACACCGTGCAGACCCCCAACTACTGGGGAAAGGTCGAGCGTATCGGCATCCGTGCCAGCGTCATCCGCAGCTTCGACGGCGCCGAGATCATCGTGCCCAACGGCGAGCTCGTCGCCAAGGAGCTCACGAACTGGACCGGCACCGACGAGATCCGCCGCGCCGAGGTTCTCGTCGGCGTCGAGTACGGCACGCCCCCGGAACGCGTGCTGGAGATCCTGCTGCGCGTGGCACAAGAGCATTCCAAGGCGCTCCCCTATCCCGAACCCCAGGCGCAGATGATCGGCTTCGGCGACAGCTCGCTGGATTTCCGCCTGCGCTGCTGGACGCCGATGGACGATTGGGTGGGCCTGGTCAGCGACCTGCACGTGGCGATCAACCGCGAGCTCGAGGCTGCCGGCATCACCATCCCGTTCCCGCAGCGCGACCTGCACGTCAAGTCGTCCGCAGACACCGCGACGAAGGAAATCGAGGTAGCGCTCGAAACTGCTGAGCCGGCGGAGTGATCTCGCCGCCCCGATGCTGGTTCAGATGCTCTCGCGCTGCGGCTCGCGCAGCCGGATGGCGAGCCGCGCCGCGTCGAGCTCCCACGGTCGGCCGTAGCGAGAGCTGGCGTAGCGCCAGCTTGCGAGGCCGCGTAGCAGGCTCTTGCCCCAGCGCGGCGTCGTCGTGTCTTGCACCGTAGGAAAGCGGCAATAGAGCACCTTGGAAAAGTCGATCACCCGCTGTCGCAGGGCCGGCGTCAGCCAGGGGGCATCCCGGTGGCAGACATAGTCGATCCAGCGGCGCTCGGTCCATTCTTCGGGAGTCGTCGGCAGCGGCGGTCCGTCGGGGCCGTAGCTCTCGAGCACCGGGATGCGGGCGCCCGATCCGTCGCGCTTCCGCCAGGCGGGATCCCGTTGCGGCGTCGGACTATAGAAGTAGAGGATGATCTCGCAGCTCGGGTGAAGCGACTTCAGCTTCCGGATGAGCTCGAACGTTCGTTCGATCTCGCCTTCCGGGTCCTCCGGGCCGCCGAGGACGAAGGAGAACTCCGGGATCACGCCGTGGGCACGGCAGCGGCGGGCCACCTCGAACGTGTGCTCGACCGTGGTCCCCTTCTTCATGCTTCTGAGCACCTCGTCGCTGGCCGCCTCGGCGCCGATGTAGGTCATCTTCAGGCGGCTCTTTTCGATGAGCTGCCACGTGTTTGCGGAGAAGCTCGCCAGAGTGTCGGCGCGGGCGTAGCACCACCAGGGCATCCGGAAGCGAGCGAGCGTTTCGAGGATCTCGACGCCGCTCTCCTCGTTGTCGAAGAAGTTGTGGTCGTAGAACTGCACCGCGTCTGCCCCGTATTCGTCTCGCAAGGTCGTGAGCGCAGCCGCCAGGCGGTCGGTGCCCTGCAGCTCGGTGTGGCCGTTGAACATCGATACCACGCCGCAGAAGGTGCACCGGTACCGGCAGCCGATCGCCGCCTGGTGCACGGCAGTCCGCGACCCCAGGAAGCTCGGCCGCAGGTATCGATCCACGTCGGCGAGCCGCTCGTAGGGGTAGGGCGGGTAGGCGGCCGGCGGGCGGAACGGCCGGCCGTGGTTGTGGACGATGGTCCCGTTCCATTTCCAGGTCAGCCCGCGGATACCTTCGATCGCTTCCCGGTTGCGCACCGAGGAAGCCTCGATCCCGGACTGACCGGTCATGGGGGGCCCGGCCTCCGGAAGCGCGTCCATCAGCTCGACGAGCGCGTCCTCGCCCTGGCCGCGCACGGCGAAGTCGACGTAGGGTGCGTTGACGGCGGAATCCGGGTACAACGTGGGGAAGTAACCCCCCCAGGCGATGTGCACGTCCGGCGCGTGACGTCGAACCAGCGACGACATCTCGATGGCAGGGGCGACCTGCGGGCCGGGCATCACCGTGATCGCCGCCAGGGCAACGTCGGAGCGGTCGAGAAGCGCTCGTACTTTCGCGTCGGCGTCGGCTTCGACGTTGCCGTCGACGATATCGAATTCCCACCGGTCCCCGAGCACCGCCGCGAGAGCCAGCAGCGACAGCGGCAGCCGTACGGCCCGGGGCGAGCACATCTTGGGGTTGAAGAGGATGACGCGTCGGCGCATCAGGACGGCCTGGCCGCTGAAAGCCCTTCATCGTGCGAAGGACAACACGAGGTCGAGTGCACCTACTTTATACTTCCGCCGAAACCTTTTTCAGCGGCGCTGCCTGCATCGATGAGCATGAGTCCATCGGCCAGGGAACCTGACATTCGCGCACACCCCCCGGCGCCCCGCATCGTCGGCACGGTGCCGCAAACCCGACCGATGCGTGCGCATTTGCGCACCAGGGCGTTCCCGGGGATGACCTCAGGAACCGGGCGATGACCGCGAGTCGGGGGATGACCGCGACCCTTGGATTGGCGCGATTGCTGGTGTGCCCCGCATGTCGTGCGCCGCTCGTCGAGGATACAGAGACCGTACGGCGCTGCCCGGTGGAGAGAGCGAGGTATGTCCGGGAGGCGGGCATCTGGCGCATGCTCGCACCTTCCGTCAGCGACGACGTCGCGAGCTTCCTGCGCCACTACCGGGAAGTGCGGCGGCGCGAGGGTTGGGGATCGAGCGAAGGGGCCTACTACCGAGCGCTGCCCTTCAAGGACACGACGAGCCGTCACCAGGACATCTGGAACATTCGCGCGCTCACGTACCGGCTGTTTCTTCGCAAGGTCATGGGCCCCGCCGAGTCCGAGAAGCCCGGGCTACGGATTCTCGATCTCGGCGCCGGCAACTGCTGGCTGTCGGATCGGCTGGCGCGCCGCGGACACGAAGTTGCGGCAGTGGACATCAATGATGATCCGACGGACGGGCTCGGCGCCCACGTCCACTACGACTCCGCCAGACGGTTCGATCCGGTGCAGGCCTCGTTCGATCGCTTGCCCTGGCCCGCCGGAGCGGCCGACTTGGCCGTTTACAACGGCAGCTTTCACTACAGCTCCGATTACGGCGGGACACTGCAAGAGGCGGTCCGCGTGCTTGCCCCCGGCGGTCGCGTCGTGATTGTCGACTCGCCGCTCTATCGCCGTGCGGCAGCGGGCGAGGTGATGCTTCGAGAACGAACAGAGGTTTTTGGCGTTGCGTACGGTCTCGATGCCGAGGGCGGGTCCCACGAAGGATTTCTCACTCCCGCCCGCCTTGACGAGGTGGGCAGGGCTGTGGGGCTGTCTTGGTCCGCGTGGTACCCGTTCGCCGGGCTTCGCGGCGCCCTGCGACCGCTCAAGAACCGGATTCTGCGACGGCGGGAGCAGGCCCGCTTCCCGGTTATCGTCGGCGTGTCGGCGTAGCATCGCGTTGCCGCGAAGCTGCCACGCGCTTCGTCCTGCGGATGCTTACTGGAGCGCTATCGTCCCTCGGTGGCGTTGCTCATGCTCCGGCTGATCGCCACGGCCGCAGGTACAACGAGCACACGCATCGACGGCAGATCTCGTCGCGGGGAACGTCCAGGTTGCGGCGGAATGTAATCGCGTGTCCGGAGTTGAGGATTTGTTCGAGCGGCGCGTCGCCGATGTTGCCGAGCGGAGGGTGGAAAAAGCACGGCCGTACGGTGCCGTCCGCCTCGATCACCGTCGATGTCCACGGTGCGTTGCAGCGCGGAGAGGTGTGCTCGCGTTCGCCGTTGAGTGCCAGAAAGTGGTGCCCGATGAGCCGCAGCTTGTCGGGGGTCTCGGCGACGAAGCCGGATTGCAGATCGGCGGCGTGGCTGTCGATGAGCTCCTCGATACTTCGTTCCAGCCGCTGCGCCGCCGCGAGGTCGAGGCCGACTTCGGCCGCGCGGTCATCGTCCCAGCGGACCGGACGGTTGAACGCCTCGCTGCTGACGTCGGCCGCCAGGAAAGAGACCTGGTCGAGCCCGATGGCGCGGGCGGCGTCGACGGTTTCGGGCAGGCAGTGGTGATTGAGCCGCTGAACCACGCAGCGGGCGGTTACGCGATAATGGGCGTCGATCTCGCGCACCGCCGCGACGCCGGCGGCGAGGCGCTCGAACGCACGCGGGATGTCGCGGATACGGTCGTGCACCGCTTCCGGACCATCGAGCGAAACGATGACCTCGTCGCACCAGGATACGATCTCGCGCGCATGCGGCTGCAGACCGAGGCCGGTGGACAGCAAGGTAATCCGCACGCCCTGCTCCCGCAGAAGCCCGCACAGCGACCACAGGTTCGAATGCAGCAGCGCCTCACCGCCCGACAGCACGACGGAGCGGACCCCGAGCCGGCCGAACGCCTCGACGTGCGGCGCCAGATCCGCGCGTGACAGCTCCTCGGGTGTGTCGTTCGCCTTCCAGATGTCGCACATCACGCAGCGGCAGTTGCAGCGGCTGTGGGGCATGAGAACGACAACGGGCAGGGAGAAGATCCGGTGCGTCCACAGGGTTGCCTGACGCTTGACGATTGGGCCGGCGGCGAGCATGTTCAGCTCCGCTCGAAAACGGTGAGGTGATGATCGTTCAACCAGGTGGCCGGGAAGGCGCCCGCCAGGCGAGCTTCCAGCGCCGCCAGCCGAGAGAACAGGCGTGGCCAGCGGTCGACCAGGCCACGGAAGTCGGTGGGCGGGAGCAGGACGCCGACGCCGACCGTCGACTGGGGCCGAAACCAGGGCGCGAACTCCCGGCGGACGCGGCGCGGTGAGGGGTAGCGGACAGGGATCGCAGCGCCGTCGCCGATGCGCGCGTGTGGACGCCGCCGCAGCCGCCGGAACGCAGCGCCGGGGCGTCCACGCGCCAGATAGCCGAACGTTTCCCAGGGGCAGAGCGGGCCCATGATCACCAGCAAGACCCGGCCGCCGGGCTTGACCCGTTGCGACAGCGCCGCCGCGACGACGCGCAGGTCCGGCACGCAGTTCAGCGCGCCGAAGTTCGAATACGCGCCATCGAACGCCGCTCCCTGATCCGCGCCGTCGAGCTTCAGCTCGGGTGTCGCCAGATCGATCCGGTGCCAGGTGATGCGATCGGCGGTTCCCGTGAGCTCGGCCTTCTTCCGCCCCTGCGCCAGCATCGCCGTGGATCCATCGACAGCGGACACCTCGATCCCCCGCCGTGCCAGCCACACGGCGTCTTCGCCGGTGCCGCAACCGAGGTCGAGCACGCGGCTTCCCGGTTCGAACAGTCCCGCCAGCTCGTGGTGGACGCGGTCGCGCAGCAGGCGCCCGAGTCGATGGTCGGTGAACGCATCGTCGTAGCTCGCGGCGGCTGCGTCGAAGGCGTTGCCGCTCACGATCGCGGGCGCGTCGTCGTCGACGCCGCGACGGGCCCGGCGGCTGCCGAAGCAGGTTCCTGCAATCGCACGCCGTCCGGTTCCACCTGATGGCGGGTCATCAGCATGCCGAGCCGTCCCACCTTGGCGTTGAAGAGCTTGAACAGCCTGCGGCCCAGGCCCCGTGGCCCGTGGCCCCGTACGCGGCTGGCTTCGACCTCGTTCACCAGCCAGCGAATGGCGAAGCGGTAGTACTGTCGTGATCGCCTACCGGCGACCACCAGCTCGCGGTCTGATCCGTCCTCCCAGTGGGCCGGCGACACCAGCCGGTCCGCGATCTGTCGGTAGTATTCGGTTCCTTTGATGGGGTAGGCCACGGTCGTCAGATAGACGTCCGGCGCTGCTGCCTT
>CBDUAS010000143.1:0-8084 GCA_965365185.1 uncultured bacterium
TCCTCGGTCTGGTCGGAGCCGTGGCGATGGCGAGCGCGATGTCGAGCCTCCTGTTCGGCGTCTCCGCCACGGAACCCATCGTATACATCGCGGTGACCTCGTTGCTGCTGATCGTGGCCCTGGTCGCCAACCTGGTTCCGGCTCGCCGGGCGGCGTCCATCGATCCGGTGCAGGCATTACGCCGGGATTGACGTCGCCAGCCCCTTCTTCGCAAAGACGGGGGGCCTTGGCAGGGACGTCGAAATCGGCGACGATGGGGCCGTGCGGCGGTGCGCTTCGGAACGGCGTCCCGCAGTCGAATCCAGATCCCATACCGGTGTCGGTGCGTACACAGCAAGCATCGGCCGATTCCCCAACGTCCCCATGAGGAGAGCGGTGCCCCCATGAGGAGAGAGAACCCGATGAGAAAGACAACGTCCCGGACCGCCCTCGCATTGTTGGCTTTCTTGACCTTGACGGCAGCGATCGGTGCCGGACCGAGCGGCGGCGCCCCCGCTCCGGCGATCGACAACTGGCCGCAATGGCGCGGGCCGAATCTCGACGGCACCAGCGCGGAGACCGGACTCCCGACCGCCTGGGACGCGCAGACGAACGTGGCCTGGAAGCTCGAGGTGGCGGAATCCTGGACCGGAGCAACGCCGATCGTCTGGCAGGACACGATCTTTCTCAACGTCTCGTATCTGCAGCGGGCGGCGACCCGGCGCCGGGCACCGCGCGGGGGTGGCTCCGGTGCGCCGAACGGCAATCCCGACACCGGTGCGGCGCAATCCGACGTCCGCAACGTCGAGCTGTGGCGCGTCGACCGGCGCGACGGCTCGATCATCTGGAAGCGATTCCTCAGCGACAACGACCATCAGGAGCGCAAGCAGAACATGTCGTCGCCCTCGCCGGTCACCGACGGCGAGCACGTATGGGCAATGACCGGAACCGGCTGGCTGCGGGCCTTCGATTTCGACGGCAACGAGATCTGGGCGCGCAACATCTCCGACGACTACTGGAACTTCGGCCTCAACTGGGGCTTCGCCTCCTCGCCGCTGCTGCACGAGGACGCCCTGTACGTGCAGGTGCTGCACGGCATGAAGACCGACGAGCCCTCCTACGTGCTGCGCATCGACAAGCTCACCGGCGAGACCGTGTGGATGGTCCAGCGCCCCACCGACGCCATCATGGAGTCTCCCGACTCGTACACGACGCCGGCGCTGCTGCAATACGACGGCAAGACCGAGATCGTTATCACCGGCGGCGACGTGGTCACCGGCCACGACCCGGAGACCGGTGAGGAGCTGTGGCGGGCCGATGGCCTGAACCCGCGAAACAACCGCAATTACCGCATCGTCGCATCGCCGTTGATCATCGGCGACATCATCATTGCCCCGACCCGCGTGCGCCCGATGCTGGCGCTGAAGGCCGGCGGCCGCGGTGACATCACCGATTCGCACCTGCTGTGGTCGTTCGACAGCGGCCCCGACGTACCCACGCCCGTCAGCGACGGCGAGCTGCTCTACGTCGTTACCGATAACGGCGTCATGCACGCCCTCGACGTGCAGACGGGCGAGCTGGTCTATACCGACCAGCGACTCGAACCGGGTACGTACAGCGCCTCACCGACGCTGGCTGACGGCAAGGTCTACGCGCTCAACGAGGACGGGGTCACGACGGTCGTCAAGGCAGGCCGCGAGTTCGAGATTCTGGCCAAGAACCCGCTCGACGGCTACACGCTGAGCACGCCCTCCGTCTCCCAGGGGCACATCTACATCCGCGCCGGATCGACGCTGTACGCGATCGCCGAAAGCGGCTGAGCGACTCGGCATCGCCGGATCGGCCGCCACGACGCGCTGGAAGCACGGGCGGCCTGAGCCAGGCGAACCGTCAGCGGTCAGCCCTCCGCTACTGCTGCTCGAGGGCGTACAGCTCATTGCGGCTGTTGATGTAAAGAACGCCGTTTGCCGCGACGGGGGCACCGTACACGGCGTTGCCGAGGTTCATCTCCGCGAGCTCCTGCATCTCCCGGGATGCGCTCAACACGATGACGTCACCATCCTCGTCGCCCAGGTAGACCTTGCCGTCGGCCACCAGCGGCGAGCCCCACACGGCGGCGAAGGTGTCGTACATCCAGACTTCCTCGCCCGTGGCGACGTCGAGGCAACGGAAGAAGCCGCTGAAGTCAGCCACGTACAGCAGGCCGTCGTGGATGGCGACCGTCGAGAGGGAGCGGCGGATCTCCTCGGTGCGCCAGACCAGCCCGGACTCGGTGATATCGCCCCGTTGCGTCGCGTCGATGGCGTGTAGGCGGCCGCGCCCCTCGCCGTTCTCCGGGTCCTGCCCGCCGGCGACGTAGACCTTGTCGTTCCAGATCACCGGCGTGGCGATGATGTTGTTGCGCGTGCGCGGCCACTCGGCGTCGGGCGGGTTGGTGTCGAACTCCCACAGCTTCGAGCCGTCCGCAACGTCGTAGCCCCGGACCCAGCCGTCCCCCTGACCGATCACCACCTGCACCACGCCGTCGATCTCGGCCACGGCAGGGCTCGACCACTGGCCGTGAAGGATGCGCTCCCCCAGCGGCTCCGCCTGCCATACGAGCTCGCCGGTGTGCTTGTCGACGGCGATCAGATCGGGGGCATGGGGCGACGGCAGGTTGGCTTCCTCGTCCTGGCCGTTGGAGGTGTTGGCGATCACCAGGTCGCCCCACACGGCCACGGCGCTGCTCGTCATGTTGTGCGGAAAAACGCCCAGCTCCCCGATCATGTCGTACGTCCACACGACGTCACCGTCGATCTCACGTGCCCGCGTCTCGCCGGTGAACGGGCCATCGTTTTCCCCGTCGTAGAACCCCTCCGTGTCCAGGGCGACGATCTCCCCGCGGTTGCTGACGTAGTAGAGCCTGTCGCCCTCAACGTGAGGCGAGGAGCAGACCCCTTGAAACGGCCAGTCGTTGACCTGACCGCTCTCCAGCTTGTCGTGCACCATCTGCCAGAGGAACTCGCCGTCAGACTCGCGAAAGGCCATCAACACGCCCTTGTCACCAACGACCTCGGGATCGCGAAGCTGGTCATTGTTGGTGCCGACGAAGACCTTCCCTCCGGCAACCGTCGGGTTGCCGTAACTCGTAGAGCCCAGGGCGGCAACCCATTTCACGTTGGCACCGCTGTCTGCATCCCACTCGGCCGGCAACCCATCGGCGTCGGCGACCATGTTGCGGCTCAGCGTGCCGCCCCACATGGGCCAATCGCCCGCGGGCGCAGCCGGGCGCGACGTGCCCGTCGCCGGGTAGGCGGGCGGCGCCAGCGAGCCTACGGCCGCTGCGGCCGAAAAGAGCGCGGCGGCGAGAGTGGAAAGCAAGGTCTTCGGCGGCATGTGCCGATTCATGGGTGTGCCCTTCGTCATGTCGTTTGGTGGATCTCGACAGCCTAACGCGACCGCCGGTGCTCGTGGGGGCCGCGTAGGGCCAGAGGCGGGCGCTCGCTTCGTGGTTTCAAAGGTCGCGGTCGAGTGCCGGGCGCCCCTCGTCGTTGGCCAGATTCCGGCTCGTCACGTAGACGAGGCGAGCGATCTTCTCCATCTTCGGGTAATTGATGCGGTCCGGCGTGTCCGTGAAGCGATGGTAGTCGGGGTGAAGGCCGGTGTGAAAGAACGACGCCGGCACGCCCACCTGCAGGAAGGGCCAGTGGTCCGAGCGACGGAGCAGGTTGGAGAGGTTGTTGTCGTAGCGGAACTTCAGCTCCAGACCGATGTCCGCGTTCGCTTCCTCGACCTCCGTGCGCAGGTCGGCGCTGTGGGAGTAGCCCATGATGTTGATGGCGTTGGCGTTGGACTCGGCCGTTTGTGGCTCCAAACCGCGAAAGCGGCCGCCGCCGTCCTCGGGAACCTCCTCGTTGCGGCCGATCATGTCCATGTTCAGCACGGCCACGGTGGAGCCGAGGGGAAACGAGGGTGCTTCGGTGTAGTACCAGGCGCCCAGCAAGCCGCGCTCCTCGGCGTCCCAGGCAGCGAACAGCACGGTGCGCCGTGGACCCTCGCCTTGGGCCGCGGCAAGCGCGTAGGCCTCGGCCAGCTCGAGTAGCGCGACCGTGCCCGAGCCGTCGTCGTCGGCGCCGTTGTAGACGCCGTCCTCGGTGGCACCGCTGTGGTCGAAGTGAGCGCAGATGATCACCACTTCGTCGGCGAGCTCCGGATCGGACCCCTCGACCATGGCCAGGACGTTGCGCGCCGCGACCGGGGTGCGCTCGACCGATGCATTGATCTGCACGTCGACGCCGTCGAGGGGAAGCGCGCCGTGACCTTCCGCACCCTCGGCCGCTGCGGCGAGCTCTTCGAGCGTCTGTCCCGAGCCCGCCACCAGCCGCCCGGCGAGAGCCGCCGAAATACGGGCGGCGGGGATCTCGATGCGGTCCATCCAGGTCCCCAAGGTGTAGCGGGGGCCCCTCGACCAATACGACTCGGCGGCATCTTGGTAGTCGTCGTCATCCGGGCGATTGTGCACGTCGCGGACGAAGAGAATGCCGGCGGCGCCCTTTTCCTGAGCCGCCAGCGCTTTGCGCCAGTCGCGCGCTTGCTCGGCGGTTACCAGTCCGTCGAACGGGCTGTCCGGGTCGTCCACGCCCGGCTCGCCGTCGAGCACCAGGACGATCTTCCCGTCGACGTTTCCGCCCCGGTAGTCGTCGTAGCCGAGACGCGGTTCGACGATGCCGAACCCGGCGTAGACCAACTCGCCGCTCCCCGACGCCGAGGCGCTGAAGTTGAGCGTGTAGTAGTCCTGGCCAATGGTTCGCCGGCCAGGCCCCCCGGTATCTACGCCGTCGATCACCAGGGAGTTGTCCCCCTCGCCGAGCTCGGCGTGGACCATGTCGAAGGGCTGAAAGTACGAGCCCTCCGGGCCCGCGGGCGTCAACCCCAGCCGCTGGAAACGCGCCTTGATGAACGCCGACGTCACGGCGACGTCCCGGCTGGCGGCGGCGCGGCCGTTCATGGCGTCGGAGGCAAGGAAGTACAGATCGGCCTGCAGGTCGGCCTGGCGGATCGAGTCCAGCCCGGGTACGACCTCCGGCTCGGCCGCCGGGGCGCAGGCTGCCGGGATCAGCGCCGCCGACACGATGGCGACCAAACGGCGGGAGTTCCAACGGCTCGTGTTCGTCAGGCTCTTGAACATGGTCTTGCTCCGGCTGGGTGAGTGGCACGCGGCCATGCTCCGCCGTCAGAGAGGCCTCGACGCGCCGGTGATGCCCTCGATAGCGTGGATTGTGATCGAGATTCGGGCAATTGAAAAGGTTAGAATCCCCGTTCTCGTCGGCTAGGCCAAACCACATCGTGGACATGATCGGAACACGCCTCAACCACTACGAGATCACGCGCAAGCTCGGCTCCGGCGGCATGGGCGACGTCTACGCCACACTCGATACCAACTTGGGACGCGAGGCGCGCTATGCCGCGCTGATGCCGAGCGGCGCAGAAGACCCGTTGCACGTATACGTCTGGTTCGATCTCGCCAACGCCCACATGGCCGCCGGAAACCGGGACGCCGCGATGACCTGGCTTCACCGCATCGTGAGCTCCTTCAGCGAGCGCGTCGACACGCCCTACGAGTACGTCTACCCGCTGTATTTGCTCGGTACCTTGCAGGCGGAAGGTGACGAAACCACGGCGGCACGCGCCAGCTACGAGCTCTTCCTCGAGCACTGGGGCGAAGGAGACGTGCGACGCGACGCGGTGGACGCCGCGCGCAGTTGGCTGGCCGAGCACTGATACAATGCCGACGGCCATCCTCCCGGCCGAATCCCCTCGGAGCACGCCATGCCGAAGAAGACGCTCTCAGCAACCCTCTTTCTCCTCGCCGCGGCCGGGCTGCCCATGCTCGCGGGCGCACACGGCCCTGCCGCCGGCACGGCGACGACGTTCGCCGCGGAAGCCTCCGACAACTGGCCGCAGTTTCGCGGCCCCGGCGGGATCGGCGTCGTCGAGGGCACCGGGGTCCCGACGCACTGGAGCGAGGAAGAAAACATCCTCTGGAAGACCGCCATCGAGGGGCACGGCCATTCCTCGCCCGTCGTCTGGGGCGATCGGATCTTTCTGACCTCGGCCATCGAGGGAGAGGTCATCCCCGGCGCCTCGGCGCCGACGCACTACATCGGTGGCCAGGTTTTCAAGCACCCGCAAGCAATGGGGGCGGACCGCGCCCATACGCTGAAGGTGATGGCGATCGATCGCGCCACCGGCGAGGTGCTGTGGTCCGACAGAGCCTACGAAGGGCGCATGTACGACGACCGCCATCAGGGCGCTTCGTACGCCTCCGCAACCGCGGTGACCGACGGCGAGCTGGTCTTTTTCTACTTCGGCTCGGAGGGCATATACGCCTACGATTTCGACGGCAACCGGACCTGGGACAAGGATTTGGGGGATTTTTCCTACTTCGGCGTCGGCCTCGGCACGTCGCCCGTGCTCTACGAAGACGTCTTGATCCTGCAGGTCGACGAGGGTGAGGGTGCCGGCTCTTTCATCGTCGGCCTCGACAAGAGCACCGGAGCCGAAGTCTGGCGCACCGTGCGCACGGTGGAGGCAAGCTGGGCGACGCCGCTGCTGCTGCCGGATGCCGACGGCGGTCCTCAACTCGTGACCATCGGCAACCAGCTCCTGATCGCCTACGATCCGCGCACCGGCGAGGAGCTCTGGCAGCTCGACGGCCTGCACAACAACGCCATCCACTCGCCGGTGACCGAGGGCGAGTTGGTGTACGTCTCCGCGGGCTACCCGCGCAGCGTGGTGCAGGGCATCCGGCCGCGGCGCGACGGCGCCGAAGTCGTTTGGGAGTACAACAAGGGCGCCGCCTACGTGGCATCGAACATCGTGTACGAAGGCCGCCTGTACGTCACCAACGACAAGGGCATCATCACTTGCCTGAACGCAGCCACCGGGGAGCTGGTGTACGAAGGCGGCCGCGTCCCCGTGCCCCCGGCCATGTTGATGTCATCGCTCATGGTCGTGGACGGCAGGATCATGATGTCGACTCCCGAGGGCGACACCTTCTGGATCGCCACCGGACCGCAGTTCTCGGTCATTGGCCATAACTCGCTCGACGAGCCCATCTTCACGATCCCCGCGATCGTCGACGGAACCATCTACCTGCGCGGGCAGGACCATCTCTACGCCATCGGCAGTGCCGACAACACGCCGTAGACCGCGGCACGCTGCGGCGCCGCGGTGCGGCTCTCGGTCCGAGCGTGAGCAACCGGTGCCGGAACGGAACCGCCGTTGGCGGCCCACCACCGTCGCCACGATTGTCTTCGCCGTCTGTCTGGCGACCGGCGCCGACACGGTCGCCGCCCACGACATCGGCTTCACCCGCACCATCGCGGTGCTGCTGCCCGACGGCACCTTCCGCGTCGACATGCAGGTCGATCTCGATGCCCTCGCCCTGGGGGTTTCGCAAGACACCGACAACGCCGAGTTGGTGGCGGCGCTGCAAGCCATGTCGACGCAGGAGATGGATCGCACGATCGACCGGCTGCGGCAGACCTTCCTGCGGCGCGTGCGCGTGCGCTTCGACGGCGAGGCACACGCACCGGAGGTCGGCTTTCCAGACGCCCACTCGCGGCGGGCCCTGGCGAACGACACCGTGCTGGGGCTCACGGCGCGGCTGTTGGGCGAGTTACCGGCGGGCGCCGTCGAAATGACGCTGCAGGCATCGCGCGCCTTCCCGCCCTTGCACATCACGTTCGTCGACGTGCGCCAGCGCGCCGTTGCGCTCGAACGCCTCGACGAATTGCTTCACCTCGGCCCGCCGGTTCCCGGCGACGCAGGGGCAGACGAGATCGCGGAACGGCTGGGAGACCTCGTCACCGCTCGTCAGATCCTGGAACGGGGCGATCGCTCGGCCCCCTACCCGCTCGACCGGCCACCGCCCCAGCCGGGGCGGCTGCAGGTCGTGCGCCAGTATCTATGGCTCGGCTTCGAGCACATCCTGCCGCTCGGCATCGACCACATCCTGTTCGTTCTCGGCCTCTTTCTGCTCAACACGGCATGGCGACCGCTGCTCGCGCAGGTGACGGCCTTCACCGTCGCCCACAGCCTCACGCTGGCGCTGTCGACCTACG
>CBDUAS010000144.1:0-8046 GCA_965365185.1 uncultured bacterium
GCTTGCCATGGGCCGGGTACCGAGCACGTGATTCTGGCCGGATCGGAGGAGCCGGGGTTCCGCGAGGCGATCATCTCCTTCGCCGACGTCTCGGCCACCGAAGGTTCGTCGCAGTGCTTGATCTGCCACTCGAACAACACGGCGCAACAGCACTTCTTCGGCAGCTCGCACGAGCGTTTCGACGTACAGTGCGCCGACTGCCACGACGGACACGCGAGCCTGGCGGTCACCGCGATGCTCGACAAGCCGGACCCCTTGATCTGCTACGACTGTCACGGGGATCAGCGCGGCATGTTCGCTCTTCCGGAACGGCACCCGGTCAACCAGGGGTTGATGACGTGCTCCGACTGCCACTCGCCGCACGGCTCGCCGAACCGGGTCAACATGGTCGCGCCGGGAAACGAAACCTGCACCGACTGCCACCAAGAGAAGCGAGGGCCGTTCGTGTTTCCCCATCCGCCGGGCGAGACGGACGGTTGCTCGATCTGCCACCAGCCGCACGGATCGGTCAACAGCCACATGCTCAACTTCCGCACCCCGGCGTTGAACTGCCTGCAGTGCCACGTAGTGCAGCCCAGCTTTCATCAGCAGCCGGGATTCTCGGAATGTACGGCCTGTCACCTCTCGATCCACGGATCCAATCTGGATCCGAGCTTCTTGCGGTAAGGGGGTTTGACCATGCGCACGCAAACGAAAGTCTCGATGATTTTCTGCAGCATGGTGGCCGTTGTGCTGCTGGGCTACGGCCCGGCTCTGGCCGCGCCGCAGCAGGCAACGGACGCACCGCCGGCGATTCAGCGGGCGGCGGCCACATCGGCAGCGGTTGAAGCCACAGGGTCGGACACCGCCGCGGGGCCCGGGGATGCGGACGATACCTCCGCTGTCGGTTCCGGCACGGCCCGCCCGATCTTGCAGGACACCGAGGGGCCGGGACAGGTCTGGGGCTCGATCCGCTCGCAGGGGCAGATCAGCGTCGGCATCCGCGCGGTGAGCCAGAACGGATCCGAGAGCCGCTACGACAAGGACATCGATCTGGACAGCGGGGTGCGGATTCTCGACACCCACTGGGTACTGTCGCCGGCCGATCGGAACGCGGATAGCGCGTACGACCGCATCGTCATCGACGTCAACGGCGCCTACGGCGACCCTTACGAGTACTACGCGGCCCAGGTCTACAAGGCCGGTAAGTACCGATTCGATGCCCGCACGCGCAAGGCCGACTTCAAGTGGGCCGTCACCGGCGACCACAAGATCTGGGACACGACGAGCTGGTTCACGGATGTGGCGGCGTCGGTCAACGCGACGCCGCGATTGGAGCTCTACGCGAACTTCAATCACGTCTCGCGCAACGGCGACAGCATTCGGCCGATCGACATCTCCCGTAACGAGTTCGAGGTCGACGTCCCGGTCGATTCGCGGGGGCAGACGTGGGCCGTGGGGGGTCGCTATCGGCGCGGCGGAACGTCGTTCTATATCCAGCAGGAACAGTACAGCTTCAAGAACAACGTGCCTCGCAGCACGCAGAACAACGCCGGGCTGTCACCTGACGAGGCGGAGGTGTTCTTCTTCAGCGAGCAGGAGGTGCAGTCGATCGACGCACCGGCGACGAAGGGCGGCTTCAGCTCCAACCTGGCCAACAACCGCGTGCAGCTCGACGGCGACCTCATGTACAGCAAGCAGCGACTGGCGTTTGCCTTCGACAGCTACTGGCAGGGGCTGAACTTCCAGCGCAACGAGCTCGAAGTCATCGACGGTGCGCTCGGCAGCGGCGACCGCGAGGTGCTGCACGGCAACTTCTTCGCCGGCTTCGCCGTGGATCCCGCCGCCAGTCTGACGGTCCGCTACCGGCACCGGAGCTGGGATCAGAACGCTTTTCGCATGTTCGACACGGCGGAGAGCTTTGCCGACGGCAGCTCTACGCTGACCGTCGAGCGATTGTTCACCGAGTACGAGATCACCGATAGCCAGTTTCTCGTCGGAGCCAAGGGCAATGTCCGCCTCGGCAGCATCTACGGCGAGGTCGGCTTCTCGAACCGGGAGCAGGAGTTCGACAACGCGGGTTCCGGGGTGGAGACGGAGACCCAGACCCTGGCGCTGCGGGTCGGCGGCACGCTGCGCCCGAGCCGGGCATTCGACCTCAAGGTCGCTTACGACTACGGCGACATCGACGATCCGTTCACCCGGATCTCTCCCAGCAAGGTCAACAAGTTTCGTGTGCGCGTGAACAGCCGCCCGACCAACGGCCTGATCGTCGGCGGTCACTACACCTACCGGAAGGTGGAGAACACGATCTCCGAGTTCGATTTCGAGCAGAGTGGATTCGGCGTCCACACCACCTATTCGACGGCGACGGGCAGCTTCTTCACGGTGAGCTACAACCGCTTCGACATCGACCAGCAGATCCCGGTGTCGTTCTGGCTCAGCTTTGCGGCGCCGACCTTGACCACGGCGATGCAGGACCTGGCCAACAATGTCTTCGCCGTGGCTGCGGACGTGACCTTGAGCCAGAGCGTGCCGTTCGCACTGTACGGCTCGGCAAGTGTGGTGAGCTCCGATTCGGATGAGCTCGGGTTCACCACGGTCACGACGCCGGGAGCGGTGATTGCGCTCAACTACTACGACATCATCGTGGGAGTGCGCTACACATTTGCCCGCGGGCTCTTCTTCGACGCCCAGGGGCGGTTCATCGATTACCAGGACGACAACGTCTTCGTGGGCGGGCTCGACGATTACGACGCCGGGATCTTCACGCTGGCTCTCGGGTTTCGCTTCGATTAGCGCGATGGGGGTCGTCGCGAGTAAGGCGCTGTGTCGCGGTCTGCCGGTCGTCAACGGCATTCCGCGTTTCTCGGAGTTCTGTCCGGCGCCGCTGCCGTGAGCTCGGCGCCGTCCCCGGCGCACCGCGAGCGCCTGGCGCCGCGCCTGCTGACGGTCCTGTATCTGGTGTTCGCCTACCTCTGCCTCGCGTTGGCCTTCGTCGTGCTCGCGCTGACCCCGCAGACTGTCGGCGGGTTCTTCTATCACCCGAGGATGCTCGCCGTCGTCCACCTGGTGACACTGGGTTGGATCAGTAGCTCGATCCTCGGTTTCTTCTACCTCGTCGGCCCGATCGCGCTGCGGACGGTGATGCGCGCAGGCCGTATGGACTACGTCGCCTGGGCCCTGGTGGTAATCGGTGTGTCGGGCCTGGTATCGCACTTCTGGATCGATGAGTACAGCGGCATGGTGTGGTCGGCGGGGACGCTCGTGCTCGGATTCGCCCACGTTGCCGCCCGCGGCATCAGCACCGTCGCAGGTGCGAAGGTGCAGGCGGGGGTGAAGCTCCACATCATCCTGGCGTTCGTGAACGTACTCGGCGCCGGTGTGTTGGGTATTCTCATCGGCCTCGAGAAGCAGCTCGTGCACGTGCTGCCCGGGTATCTGCTACACACCGTCTACGCACACGCTCATCTGGCGGCCCTGGGTTGGGCGACGATGATGGTCATGGGTGTGGGGCTGCGGCTCTTCCCGATGTTGCTGCCCGCCTCGATGCCCTCCGGCGCGCGAACATGGGCGAGCGCCGTGTTGGTTCAATCAGGTCTGCTGGTGCTGTTGGTCGGGCTGCCGGCGACATCCAGCTCGGCTGTGCGCGCAGGTGCGCTGCTGGCAGTTGCCGGGCTCTGTGCGTTCTTCGCTCAGGTCGTGTGGATGATGCGGCACCCGAAGCCTCCACCGAAGGACCTGCGCCGCCCCGACCTGGGCACCTGGCACGCGCTGCAAGCGATCGGCTATCTGACGATCGTCGCCGTCGTCGGTGTGGCCCTCGCCTTCGCCCCGCCGGGCGCGTGGAAGATACGCGCGGCGATGGCCTACGGAGTCTTCGCGCTGGTCGGCTTTCTGGCACAGATCGTGATCGGTGTCGCCTCCCGGATCTTGCCCATGTTTGCCTGGATGCACGCTTACGTGAGGGGTGATTTCCGTGAGCTCCCGCCCTCGCAATACGGGATGCACTGGCGCGGCCTGCAGCTTGTGGGCTTCGTCACCTGGACGGCAGGGGTGCCGCTACTCGCCTGGGGCCTGAGCTTCGATCATTGGGCGCTGGTCGCGGCCGCCTCTTGGACCTTGCTGGCAGGCTTGGTGTGCAACGCGATCAACGCGGTTCGCATCGTCCGACACGCGTTCCGCGAGCAGCTCAGTGGCCGCGTTTCCTGACCAACTCCTTCACCATGTCGGCGAGGGTGAGCTCGGTGAAACTGTCCAGCAGATTTTCCCGAAACTCGGTCCAGGTGTCGTGCAGGGGGCAGGCTGCCTCGTCGTTGCACTCGTCCAGTCCCAGGACGCACTCGGTCGTCAGCCGGCGGACGTTCTCTACCGCCTCGAGAATCTCCATGACCTTGATGTCCTCGGGCTCGCGCCGCAGCAGGAAACCGCCGCCGCGTCCGCGTACCGAGCTCAGCAGGTCAGCACGGGCCAGGTCCTGTAGCACCTTGGCCAGGTAGTAGGGCGGGATGTTCTCCGCCTCCGCGACGTCGGCGGCCGAGGCTGGCGACTCCTGGTCTTCCCTTGCGGCCATGTAGGTCAAGGCCCGAATGGCGTACTTACCCGAATCCGTGTAGATCATAGGCTGTCAATTGTCCCCAAAAATTGACTTCGAGCGAATAGGAGCGCCTAGAGTAGTGCAAACATCGACAAAAGGATAGATGTATCGCCTTCGTTCTCTTACAAATCTTTACGCCGAAACCCTTCAAACGCCGCGGTGCGCGCTTGTATAACGTTGTCAGGAGGTGGCAATGAAAGCTCGAAGCGATGCCGCGACGATCGCCCACATACTGAACCGAATCTGCTACGGGCCTCGACGCCGCGACTGGGAGAGAGCGGAAGAGCTCGGCGGTGAAGAATATGTTCGCTGGCAGCTCGAGCCCGAGCGCATCGAAGACATGCGGGTCAACGAGGCCCTGAGCGCGTTGCCGACCCTCATGATGGACATCGGCGATCTCTACCGTGAGTACCCGCCGCCGCAGCTCGCCGAACGCCTCATGAGGCAGGACGAGGAGCTCGACGAGGAGGCCCGGAGGAGGCTGGCGCAACGGTCGCGGATCCCGCTGCAGGAGCTGGGCGCGGCACGGATGCTACGGGCTGTCGACAGCAATCGGCAGCTCAACGAAGTTCTGGTCGACTTCTGGTTCAATCACTTCAACGTGTTTGCCGGCAAGGGCCAGGTCCGCTACCTCATCTCGACCTATGAGCGCGACGTCATTCGCCCGCACGTGCTCGGCAGCTTTCGCCGGATGCTGGGCGCTGTAGCGCGCAGCCCGGCGATGCTCGTGTACCTGGACAACTGGCAGTCCGCCGCCGAGCAGGAGCGCGATGTCGCCGGCCCACCCCCGAGGCCGCGGGATGATGCCGTCGAAGACGCCATTCGCGGGATGCAGGGCTCCGGCTACCGGGTCGATCCCCGCCGCGTGCAAGCGCTGCAGCGACAGCGACGGCGCCAGCAACGCGCCAATCGCCCGCCGGGCTTGAACGAAAACTACGCTCGCGAGCTTCTCGAGCTGCACACCCTGGGTGTCGATGGGGGCTACGTGCAGGAGGACGTGCGCGAGGTGGCGCGGGCGCTCACGGGCTGGACGCTCACCTTGGGTGGGCGGAGCGCCGAGGGGCCGGGTTTCGTCTTTCGGCCCGACTGGCATGATGCGGAGCCGAAGACCGTGCTCGGCATCGAGCTTCCCGCCGGGCGCGGCATCGAGGACGGCGAGGCCGTTCTCGACGTGGTTGCAGAGCACCCGGCGACGGCGAACTTCATCGCCACCAAGTTGTGCCGCAAGTTCGTCGCCGACGACCCCCCCGCGGATCTCGTCGACACCGTCGCCGGTACCTTTCTGCGCACCCGCGGGAACCTGCGCGCGACGACGGCGGCGGTGTTGCTTTCCGAGCATTTCCTCGCCGGCGATTACCGCAACGCGAAGGTAAAGAGCCCGTTGGAGTTTCTCGTCAGCGCCGCACGAGCGCTCGAGTTGCCGGTAGGCACCGGCGGGCAGCTCGGACGTGCCCTGCGCCGGCTCGGCGCGCCTCTGTACGGGGCATCGCCACCGACCGGCTACCCCGACAGCGCCGTCGAATGGACGAGCGCCAACGCGATTCTCGCCCGCATGGACACCGGTTCCCTCCTGGCAACGGCGGCATTCGTTCCCGGCGCTGCCGCCCGGGCCGGGCTTGGCGGAGGTATCGAGCGCGGCGCACCGGGGCGTGAAGACGAGCGCGACACTGCGACACCTCCACGCGGTCGGCAGCTCTCCGGCCAGCGTGGTCCGCGCGGAACGATCGAGCAACGTACGGAGGCGCTGCTGGCGCAGCTGCTTCCCGGCGGCGTCGGTGAGGACTCGCGCGAGAAGGTCGTTACGTGGGGTCTGACACAGGACGAGCCGCCCTCCAATGCCGAAATCGCGACCCTGATTCTGGGCTCCCCGGAGTTTCAACGCAGGTGAGCAGGAGAAGCCCCATGACGAACAGATATTGCTGTGACGAATATGCACGGTCGACGGGCTTCTCCCGGCGGGTCTTCATCCGCACCGGCGGGTTGGCGATGGTCTCCTGGGGATTCGCGCCGCGTTTCGTCGGTCGTGCTCTGGGGGCGACCGCTCCCGGTTCGGCCGGCAAGAAGGTTCTGGTTTGTGTCTTTCAGCGCGGCGCTGTCGACGGGTTGAACATGGTCGTGCCCTACGGCGAGAAGGACTACTACAAGGCGCGCGACAACATCGCCATCGAGCCGCCCGGACGGGGCGAAGGCCGCGCCGTCGAGCTGGACGGGTTTTTCGGGCTGCACCCATCGTTGGCGCCCCTCGAGCCCTGGTTCCGCGACGGGCACCTGGCGATCGTGCACGCCGTCGGCTCCCCCGACGCGACCCGCTCGCACTTCGATGCTCAGGACTACATGGAAACGGGTACCCCCGGGGTCAAGACGACGCCGGATGGCTGGCTCAACCGCCTGCTGGTCGAGACCGCAGACGCCGAGCTCGCAGCGCCGCTTTCGCTGATACGCGGCGTCGCCATGACGGAGCAGGATCCGCGATCGATCGGCGGGCGATACCCGTCGCTTACGGTCGGCGATCTGCAACAGTTTCTCGGCGGCCGTGGCACGCCGGTTCGCCGCGGCCAGGCCGTGGACCCGAGCATGGACGAGAACAGCGGCACGGCCGGCAACGAAATGTCCGGACAGATGACCGATCGGCAACGCGCCGCCGAGATGCGACGTCGAGCTGAAGCCCTCCGCGGCGGTGCCGATGGGCGACGGCGTGAGGCCCTGGTGAGTGGTTTCGAGGCCCTGTACGGCAAGAACGAGGACGATCTCGTCCTCGCTACGGGCGCGGAGGCGCTCGATGCGGTCGCCTTCCTGAAGGCGGCGGATCCGCTGCAGTACCGTCCGGATAACGGGGCTCGCTATCCCGGCGGCCTCGGCGTCCAGTTGCAGCAGGTGGCGCAGCTCATCAAAGCCGACGTCGGCCTGGAGATCGCCTTCACCGACATCGGAGGCTGGGACACCCACCGCCAACAGGGCGCCGCCACGGGGCTGCTGGCGAATCGACTGAGCGAGTTCGGACAGGCGCTGGCGGCGTTCGCTCGAGACCTCGGCGATCGATTCGAGGACGTGGTCGTGCTGAGCATGTCGGAGTTCGGCCGCACGGTCGAGGAAAACGGAAGTCGGGGCACCGACCACGGTCACGCGAACGCCTGCATGGTTCTCGGCGGGCCGGTTCGCGGCGGCAAGGTGTACGGAGAGTGGCCCGGGCTGAAGCGCGAGCAGCGATACGAGGGCCGCGACCTGGCGATCACGACGGACTTCCGCGACGTGTTCGGTGAAGTCGCCGATGCGCACCTTTCGCCGCGCAACCGGGACGCGCTGTTTCCCGGTCACCGGCTTGATCCGGGGCGGTACAAGGGGTTGATCGGGTAAGCGAGGTCGTCGGGCGGGGGTCGAGCAGGGATGGCCGTGGGCGTGCCTTGCGCGTGCGGAGTCTGGGGCTTCGGGTTGGCGCCCTCGGGGAGCGGAGTCGCTCTGCGAACCATCCA
>CBDUAS010000145.1:0-8034 GCA_965365185.1 uncultured bacterium
TGAAAGATCACGAGCTCGTCAAGGGCTACGAATTCGAGCACATCCTCTACGAGCGCCGTCCCGTGAAGGACAAGAACGGCGCTACGGTGGAGGGCCTGCACGCCGTGTGGATCATGCTCGACAACCCGGCGCAGCTGAACTCCTACACCACCGACGCGGTCAAAGAGGTGATCCTCGCCTTTCGTCGCGCCTCGGTTGATCGCGCGGCTGTCGCGGTGGTGTTTAGTGCCACCGGCGAGCGCTCGTTTTGCACCGGGGGGAACACGGCCGAGTATGCCGAGGTGTATTCGGGCAAGCCGCAGGAGTACCGCCAGTACATGCGGCTGTTCAACGACATGGTGAGCGCCATCCTGAGTTGCGACAAACCGGTCATCAACCGCGTCAACGGGCTGCGTATCGCCGGCGGCCAGGAGATCGGCATGGCCTGCGACTTCACCGTCGCCGCCGACCTCGCCCGTTTCGGCCAGGCGGGCCCGAAGCACGGTTCGGCGCCCGATGGCGGCTCGACCGATTTTCTGGACCTGTACGTCGGTTTCGCCCACGCCATGGAGAGCTGCGTGCTGTGCGAGAGCTGGAGCGCCCACATGGCGCTGCGGCTCGGCCTGATCAACCGCATCTACCCCGTGCTGCGGGTCGACGGGGAGCTCATCCCCAACCCGATGGTGGTGACGGATCGCTGGATCGACGAGGCCGGCAACCTGGTCTACGGCACCGACAAGAGGGGTGCGGCGCGCGACGAGGCGCGCGCATTGCTCAAGAGCGGCGAGATCGATTTCAGCCTGCTGGACGCAGGCGTCGACGAGCTCGTGACCCAGATCTTGTACTTGATGCCGGAATGCACGCTCAAGACAATCGAGTCGCTGCGCAAGAAGAAGCTCGAACACTGGGACCGCAACCACGAGTCGAACCGCGCCTGGTTGGCGCTGAACATGTTGACCGAGGCCAAGGCCGGATTCCGCGCGTTCCACGAGGGCACCCGAGAGACCGGGCGCGAGGTCGATTTCATCCTGCTGCGCCAGAGGCTTGCCCAGGGTGCTGTTTGGAGCGACGAGCTCATCCGGGAGATCTCACCGCAGTACGGCGCCGAGACGGGCGGCGACAAGACGGGCGCCGCCCTCGAAGGGGACGCAAAGGCCTCCGGTCCCGGCGCCGTGGAGGGGGTGACACGATGAGCGGTGCCGGTGTGGTTGTTGATCGAACGACGGCGGGTGCGATCAACGTTTGCCTCGACAGCGCGCCGGGCAACGTCCTCGACATCGAGCTGTGCGACCGGTTATGCGGCGTTCTGGCCGAGGCCGCCGCGGACGAAGAAGCCAAGCTGCTGGTGCTCTCGAGCAACGCAAAGCACTTCTCGTTCGGCGCCAGCGTCGAGGAGCACCTGCCCGAGAAGGCGCCCACCATGCTGGCGCGGATGAGCGCCGTCATCGGCGCGCTGTACGCGCACCCGTACCCGACTCTCGCGGCGGTGCGCGGCCAGTGCCTCGGCGGCGGCCTCGAGGCGGCGCTGGCTTGCGACATGGTCTTCGTCGAACAGAGCGCGGTGTTGGCGGCTCCCGAGATTCGCCTCGGCGTCTTTGCACCGGCGGCAACGGTGCTTTTGCAGTCCAGCGTCCCGCGTTGCGTTGCCGCCGAGGTTCTGCTTTCCGGGCGCAACCTGAGCGCGGACGAAGCGCTACGTTGGGGCCTTGTCAATCGGGTTGTCGCCGACGGCGAGCTCGAAGCGGCTATCGCCGAGCTGGCGGAATCGAGCTTTGCGCCGCGTTCGGCCAGCTCGTTGCGGCAGGCGACCGCCGCCTACCGCGCTGCCTGCCGCACACGCACTCCCGAGCGCATCTCCCAGGAGCTCGCCGCCGCCGAGCTTCGCTACGTCGAGGAGCTGCTGCCGACCCACGACGGCGTCGAGGGCATCCGGGCGTTCCTCGAGAAGCGGGATCCGGAGTGGGCAGGGAATTGATGCTGACCGGGGCAAAGATGGCGCCGAACGCGGTGGTTGAGGTGACCGGGTCCCGGACCGATTCGCCGAGGCCGCGCGGACGACGCCGCCAGCGAGAACGACGATGATCCCGCATGGCTGGGAGGAGTTGCCGATCGACGAGTTGGTCGTCCGCGTCGATGCCCTCTGCCACGACATGAGCTTCGCCGCGGCACGTCGCTGGAAGGAAGCCGAGGACGGCCGCACCGTCGTCGGCTACCTGCCGGTGGTCGCCCCGCTCGAGCTGATCAGCGCTGCCGGAGCGCTGCCGCTGGGAATCATCGGCGGCGGCGACCAGGTGGAGATCATCCGCGGCGACGCGTACTTCCAGTCCTACATCTGCCACTTGCCGCGGAGTGTCGTCGAGCTCGGGGTCTCCGGCAAGCTGGACTTCTGCGACGGGTTCGTCTTCCCCTCCACCTGCGACGTCATCCGCAACCTTTCCGGTATCTGGCAGCTCGAGTTTCCCGACAAGTACGTCAAGTACTTCGACGTGCCGCAGGATTTCTCTCCCGATATCGGCGGCCGCTGGTACCGCCAGGAGCTGGTCGGGATGCGCCGCGACCTGGAGCGGATGAGCGGCCGGTCGATCCGCGACGACGACGTCTGGGCCGCCATCGAGCGGTACGACGAGAATCGCGCCTTGCTACGGGATCTGTATGATTTCCGCTCGGCGCAGCCGTGGAAGGCACCCACCGCCGAGGTGTACCTGATGCAGCGCGCCGGCCTGGTGATGACGGCCGAAGAGCACACCGCGCTGTTGCGTCGTTACCTGGCGGTCGCCGAGGCGGCGGAGCGACCGATGCAGGATCAGGCGCTGGTGGTGCTAGCGGGCAGCTTTTGCGAGCAGCCGCCGCTGGGGCTCATCCGCACGCTGGAGCGGGCCGGCTGCTACATCGTCGACGACGATCTTCTGCTCGGCCCGCGGTTTGCCGCTGGCCCGGTGTCGCGCCACGCGGACGATCACCCGGACCCGATCGACGCCCTGGTGCAGAGCTTTCTCGAAGACCGCGTCGCGGCCAGCTTCATCTACATCGACGACGAGGAGAAGGGCGCGGCGCTCGCCGAAACGGTGCAGCAGCGGGGCGCGTCCGGGGTCATCTTTTGTGCCCCGAGCTTTTGCGATCCGGCCTTGCTCGATCGGCCGATGCTGGCGAAGGCTCTCGATGCCCGCGGCATCGCGTACATCAGCATGAAGTACTCGGAAAACACCGGGCAGTTCCAGACCATCCGCGAGCAAGCGGGCACGTTTGCGGATTCCCTGAAGCTTTGGAGTGAGGCATGAGCGAAGCCGCTGAGCAAGGTTCCCCGACCGGCGACGACGTTGCGCAGGCGCAACGCGACTCCAGCCAGGCAAAGCAAAAGGAGATGATCGGCGGGCACTATCGCGCCCTCGCCAACGCCCGCGCCGAGGGCAGGAAGGTGGTTTACACCTACGTGCCCGGCAACCTCACCGAGCTCATACGTTCCTTCGACTTGTTGCCGGTACTGCCCGAGATCAACGCTCTGCAGTCGGCGATGCGAAAGCGTTCCGGCGATTACGTCCGCGAGGCGGAGAAGTTCGGTCACTCGGAGGACGTCTGCACCTACGTGAAGTGCGACATCGGCATGCTCAAGAAGGGCAACGTGGGGCCCACCGGGGAGACGCTGCCGCCACCCGATTTGCTGCTGCTCTCGTATACCGGCTGTTTCACCTTCATGAAATGGTTCGAGCTCTTGCAGCAGGAGTACGACTGCCCGGTGGTGATGCTCCACGTCCCGTACCAGGCCGACGGGCACTACACGCAGGAGATGGTCGACTACATCGTCGGCCAACTGGAAGAAAAGGTGATCCCGGCGCTCGAGAAGGTCAGCGGAAAATCCTACGACGAGGCCGACGTGGCGCGGCGCCTGCAGCTCTCTTCGGTGGCGGAGGACGATCTCGTCCACGTGTTGCAGTCGGCCAAGAACACGCCCAGCCCGATCGACGGCTATTTCGGCGGCGTGTTCTACATCGGCCCGATCTTCTCCGCCTTTCGCGGCACCGAAGAGGGCGTCGAGTACTACGAATTGTTGCGCCAGGAGGTGGACGCGCGCGTTGCCGCGGGGCTCGGCCCGATGACACCCGAGGGCACCCTGGAGGAAGAGCGCTACCGCCTCGTCGTCGAGGGGCCGCCCAACTGGACGCACTTCCGCGAATTCTGGAAGATGTTCTACGACGAGGGGGCGGTGTGCGTCGCCAGCACCTACACCATGGTCGGCGGCGTGTACGACACCGGCTTTCGCCACGACCCGACCGAGCCGCTGCCGTCGCTGGCGAAGTACTGCCTCGGCTGCTACACGAACCTCAACCTGCCCTCGCGCATCGAGTTGATCGCCCAGTATGTGCGCGAGTATGCCGCCGACGGATTCCTCATCAACTCGGTGAAGTCCTGCAACTCGTTCTCCGCGGGGCAGCTCGTAATTTTGCGTCAGGTCGAGGATCGCACCGGGGTTCCCGGCGGCTTCATCGAGTCCGACCTTGTCGATCCGCGCTATTTCTCGGCCGCCAACCTGAAGACGCGCATCGAGTCGTACTTTCAGATGGTCGACCAGAAGCGCGGGGCGAACGGTAGGAAGTCGGCATGAGTGGCCTGCGGATCGGCGGCCCGGGCGCGGCCGGTGGGCGTCCTCAGCCCGGCGTCCGCAACGGACGGCAGGTGAACCCATGAGCACGCTCGACTGTGTCGTCGGCATCGACCTGGGCTCGACCACGACCAAGGCGGTCATTCTCGACGACGAGGGCGGTACCTTGGGCCGGGGCATTACCAACAGCCGCTCGAACTACGACGTCGCCTCGGCGGTGGCGCGCACCGAGGCGCTGGTCGATGCCCGCATCCAGATCGTCCGGCGGGCGCTCGACAAAGGGTTTGCCGAGCGCGCCGCGGGGGTGCTCGAGATCATCGACATGTCGTTTCGCGAGGCGCAGCACCGTGCCATGCTGCGCGACCTGCGGGCGGCGCTGATGGAAGAGGTCGCCAACAGACGGCACGACGCCTGGCGCAATGCCCTGGAGGGAGCCGTCGGCGAGATCGTCGAGACGATGGACGCCGAAGCAGCGGCGTTGTTTCAGCCCGGCGCCGAGAAGCGATCCGACTTCTTTCGCGATCTCGCCTCCAGCTCCTACATGCGCCACGCCGAAGAGCGCCAGGACCCCAAGCTGCTCCCTTACGAGGAGCTCATCGCCATCTTCGACAAGGCGATCCTGATCGTCGAGAACGAGATGCTCGACGTGTCGTTCGACGAGCACGTCAGCGGCATCCTTGACCGGATCAGCACCGAGCTGGCGCTCAGCGAGCAAGAGCGACGACGACTCGAGCAGGTGTTGCTCGGCGCGCTGGATACGGAGCTCAACGAGCGCGTTGTCGTCGGCACCGGCTACGGCCGCGCACGTCTGCCGTTTCCCAAAGATCAGATCCGCAGCGAGATCCTCTGTCACGGCCTCGGTGCGCACGCCATGTTTCCCGGCACGGCGACGGTGCTGGACATCGGCGGGCAGGACACCAAGGCCATCCAGGTCGATGAAAACGGGATCGTGACCAAGTTCCAGATGAACGACCGCTGCGCCGCCGGCTGTGGCCGCTACCTCGGCTACATCGCCGACGAGATGAACATGGGGGTGCACGAGCTCGGCCCGCTGGCGATGCAGGCCGAGCGCCAGGTCAAGATCAACAGCACCTGCACGGTGTTCGCCGGCGCCGAGCTGCGCGACCGGCTGAACCTCGGCCAGCGTCGCGAAGATATCCTCGCCGGGCTGCACCGCGCCGTCATGCTGCGTGCCATGTCGCTGCTGGCGCGCTCCGGCGGTATCGACAACGAGTTCACCTTTACCGGCGGCGTGGCCCGCAACCAGGCCGCCACCAAGGCCCTGCGCGAGCTGGTGCTCGAGAACTACGGAGAGCTCACCATCAACATCTCGCCGAACTCGATCTACACCGGTGCGCTGGGCGCGGCCCTGTTCGCCCTGCGCGCGCTGGAGCGCGAGAAGCGACAGGCGCTGGAGGCCGGCCCGGCGCAACATGAGCCAGGCCTGCCGGGCAACGGGCGGCAGCGCGGAGCACGAGAGGAGAGGGCCGGGTCATGATCGTCGCCACGGGCATCGACGTCGGATCCGCCAGCATCAAGTTCGCCGCCGTTGCCGTCGCTCACGGCAGCATCGATCCGCGGGCGCTGGGCGGCGGCAGGCGTCCGGACGGCATCGAGGTGTTGTGCCTGCGATCCGACCGCATCCGGCGCCGCGACCCCAACCGCGTCATCGAGGAGGGTTACCAGGCGCTGCTGGATGAGGCCGGCCTGCAGCACAGCGACGTCGGCTACGTCGCCACCACCGGCGACGCCGACGCGGTCAGCTTCCGCACCGGACATTTCTACGGCATGACGACGCACGCGCGCGGCGCGCTGCATCTGGAGCCTGCCGCCGTCGGCGCGCTCGACGTCGGCGCCCTGCATGCCCGCGCCATCCTCATGGACGATCGTTCCAAGGTGCTCGGCTATCAGATGACCAGCCAGTGCGCGTCGGGATCCGGGCAGTTCCTGGAGAACATCTCGCGTTACCTCGGCGTCGGTCTCGGCGAGGTCGGGGAGCTGTCGACGAAGGCCGACGATCCCGAGAGGCCCTCGAGCATCTGTGCCGTGCTGTCGGAGACCGACGTCATCAACATGGTGTCGCGCGGGGTGAAGACCGAGAACATCCTCAAGGGGATTCACCTGTCGATGGCCGAGCGCTACGCCAAGCTGCTGCGCGCCGCCGGCATCCGGGGCGTGGTGTTGATGACCGGTGGGCTCGCGGGAGACATCGGCCTGGTGCAGGCGCTGGGCGAAGAGATCGAGCGCCAGCAGGTCCCGGTGGATCTGCGCACCGATCCCGACTCGATTCACGCCGGTGCGCTCGGCGCCGGGCTCTGGGGAGCGTTCCGTTTCGTCAAGTTGGGCCTGGACCGGTCGGGGGCGGCGTGAGAGCACGCGAGGGTGGTGCGCACGAAATCGGGGTCGCCGAGAGCGCGGCCCGGTGCAACCTGCAAGCGGCCGGAATCGACCGCTGATGGCACCCGAGCCGGCGGTAGAGCAGGCCCCGCGCGTCGAGGCGATCCTCGCGGGGGCGGCGGCGGCCTTCAGCGAGAACGGCTTTGCCGCGACCACGATGCGGCAGATTGCCCAAGCCTCGGATTCGAGCCTGGGCGGGATCTATCACCACTTCGACGGCAAGGAGAGCATCCTGCGGGCGATCATCGCCGGCAATTTCCGCCGCGTGCTCGCGTCGCTCGACGAGCGCCTTCGAGGCGTCGACGACCCGCGTGCCGCGTTCGAGCTCTTCGTGTACAACCACGTGGCTTTCTTCACCCGACACCTCGACGAGATGCGGGTCATGGCTCACGAGCTCGACACGCTCGCCGGCGAGGCCGGGGAGGAGGTCGGCGAGCTGCGCCGCACCTACACGGAGCGCGCCCGCCGAATCCTGTACGCCCTACGGCCGGAGCGAGACGAAGAGCAGCTCCGGGTGGATGTCCTGTGCCTGTTCGGCATGCTGATCTGGACATACCGCTGGTTCGAGTCGCTCGGCCCGACCGTTGATGTGGCGCGGCTGGCCCGCCAGATGGCGGATCTGTACCTGGAGGGATTTCGACGCAGCGGTGTCGGCGTCGAGGCTTGAGGTCCGCGAGCGACAGGCTCAGCGTCGCCGGATCCAGCGGGCGGCGAAGCGGAGCTGGTCGGCGGGGACGCTGTGCCCGCCCGCGAAGGACTGCAGCGTGACGTCGTAGCCGGCGGCGGCGAGGTGGTCACGGGCCGCCTCCGAGGCGGCGAAGGGTGCCCGATCGTCCCGATCGCCGTGCAGTAGCAGGATGTCGACACTGGTCCCCGCGGCAAGCGCGTCACCCGGTATCCAGCCGGAGCGGTAGTCGGGGAGCCCGAAGGAGACGGCGCCGGCGTACAGCTCATGGTTGAAGACGGCTGTCGCCAGCGCCAAGACGGCCCCCTGCGAGAACCCCAGGCTGTAAACGCGGTCGATGGCGTAGCGAGCCTCCAGATCACGAACGACGGCGGGG
>CBDUAS010000146.1:0-8032 GCA_965365185.1 uncultured bacterium
CGAGGCCCGCCGCCGCGATCGAGATCACCATGCTCTCGGTGAGGAGCTGGCGGATCAGTCTGATCCGCGCCGCCCCCAGCGCCGAGCGCACCGCCAGCTCCCGGGCTCGTACCGTCGAGCGAGCCAGGAGCATGTTGGCGACGTTGGCGCAGGCGATGAGGATGACCATGCCCACGGCAAGCTGCAGCAGGAGCAGGATCGTGTTGCCGTCGGCGTCGATGAGCGACTCCATGACCGGCGCCGACGAAAGGCCCCAACCGCGGTTCTGGGCCGGATACTCGTCGGCCAGGTCCTTGCCGATCTGGCGTACCTCCGCCGCGGCAAGCTCGTCGGTCACGCCGCCGGCGAGTCGCCCCGACACGAAGAGATAGCGTCCGGCTCGATTCGGTTGGCCGCGGTTGAAGATCAACGGTGTGACGACCTGGGCCCTGGCGAACGATGCGAACTCGAGCTTCCGGTGGGTCACCCCGATGATCGTGTGCTCCCGGCCGTCCAGGCTGATCGTCTCGCCGATTACGTCGTCACGGCCGGCGTACTGCTCCTGCCAGAACCCGTGCGTCAGCATGGCCACCGGCGCGGCACCCCAACGATCCTCACCCTCGGCGAAGCTCCGCCCCAGTGCCGGAGGCAGCCTCCAGGATTCCGTCAGCCCGACGGTGAACTGCAGGCCGGAGACGCGGACCGGCTCGTCCCCGCCGGTGAGGACCCACTGTCCTTCGGTCAGCGCCGACAAAGATTCGAAGCTGCGGGCCCGCTCGACGAGGTCCATGTAGTCCGCCGGCGACAAGCTGCCACGTTCGATCTCGAGCTCGGCGTTGACGCTCCGCACGAGGTGTACCGTCTCCGACTCCTGCATCGGCAGATCGGCAAATACGATCACGCTCACGAGGCTGAAGATCGATGTGTTCACGCCGATGGCGAGCGCCAGCGTGACGGTCGAGACGATGGCGAACGCCGGGCTGTTCCGGAGTGCGCGAATACCGTAGCGAAGGTCTTGCCCGATCGTCTTCATGGATGTTCCGAGCCCAGAGGTCTGTCCCTACTACGCGGCTGCGGCCACGAAGGTTCCCCGCGCCCGCCGTGCTTGCTCGATCACCGTCTTGACGGCCGGCCCGTCTCAGCGTGCGTCCTCGAGCCGTTGTGGGGGCGCTACTCCGATTTCAGTACCACGATCGGATCCACGCGCGTCGCCCGCAGCGCCGGAACGAAGCATGCTGTCAGGGCCACCGCGGCGAGGATCAGCGGAACGGCGACGAACGTTGCACCGTCAAACGCCGAGACGCCGTACAGCCATGATTCGACGAATCGACTGAGGCCGAACGCGGCGCCGATTCCCAAGACGAGGCCCAGCGCGGCGATCTTCAGGCTCTGCCGGATCACCAGCAGCAGGACACCCGAGGATTCGGCGCCGAGAGCCATGCGGATTCCCATCTCGCGGCTGCGCTCGGCAACGAAGTACGACATCACGCCGTAGGTGCCGACCGCCGCGAGCGACAGCGCAATGCCGCCGAAGACACCCAGCAGCAGCGTCAAGAACCGTGGCCGCGCCATCGAGCCGAAGACCGCGTCGTCCATGGTCTGTATGTTGGTCAGAGGCAGCGACGGGTCGAGCGACCACACCGCCCGGCGTGCCGGCTCGCTGAGCGATAGAGGGTCGATGCTCGTACGCAAGACCGCGTTCATCGTCGGCTGGCCGAACCCCATCGCCGCCACCTGCGGCACGTAGAAGTAGATCTCCGTGCCCGCCTGCTGGTCCATGCCACCGTTCTTCACGTCGCCGACCACGCCGACGACGGTGATCCACGGCGCGTCGTTGCCCTGGCGGAGGCGGCGCCCCAGCGCTCCCTCGGGCCAGTACATCTCGGCCATTGCCTCGTTGACCAGCGCTACCGGTGCCGAGACATCGCTGTCGCTGGCCGCAAAGAGGCGGCCCTCGATGAGCGGGATCTGCATGGTGGAGAAGTAACCGTCGGCGACGGCCTGAAAGTAGTCGACCTCTGACGGCGGCCCTTCGTCGGAGAACTGAATTCCTTCGAACTGCATGGTGTTGGCGTTGAGTCGCCGTATGGGGGGCAGGCCGCTCATCAAGGTTGCCGATTCGACGCCGGGAATCTCGAGCAGCTTGGCTTCGAGCTGGCGGTAGAACGCCACCTGATCCTGAGGGGCGGTGTAGGTGGAGGAGGGCAGAAACAGGCGGAAGGTGAGCAGCCCTTCGTGGTTGAAGCCGGGATCGACTCCCTGCAGCGCCGCAAAGCTGCGCAGCATCAGCCCGGCGCCGACGACCAGCACCACGGCCAAAGCGATCTCCGAGACCACCAGGAGTTGGCGCAGTCGATGCCGCGCCGTGCCCGCCGTTGCCCGCCCCTCGCGCAGGGCAACGATGAGATTGTCCGCGGTCAGGTGCAGCAGAGGCGCGAGGCCGAACAGCAGGCCGGTGAATACCGAAACGGCGAGGGTGAACGCGAGGACCGGGGCGTCCAGGCCGATCTCGTTGAGGCGGGGAATGCTACCGGCGTTGGCCGACAGCAGGATCCCGACGCCCCAGCGCCCGACGAGCAACCCGAGGGCGCCGCCGATCAGCGCCAGCAGGATGCTTTCGGTAACGAACTGGCGCAGGAGTCTTGCGCGCCCGGCCCCCAGCGCCGTACGAATGCCGATCTCCTTTTGCCGCGATTCGGCCCGGGCCAGCAGCAGGTTGCCGACGTTGGCGCAGGCGATCAGCAGCACGAATCCGACGGCGCCAAGGAGTGTCAGCAGCGCCGGACGTACGTCCCCGACCACCTGTGTCATCAGAGGCTCGAACTGGATCTCATGGCCGTCGGGGCGGATGTGCGCGTCCGGGTACGTCTCCAGCCACCCGGCGACGAGCACGTCGAGCTCGGCCTTCGCCTGTTGCGGCGAGACACCCTCGCGCAGACGGCCGACGCCGTAGAGGTAGTGGGAGAACTGGCTACCGGGATTCTCCGCATCGAGCTGCAGGAGGGTCCACACCTGCGCTCCGTTGTCGTTCAGGTCGAAGCGAGGGGGCATGATGCCGACCACCGTGCGCGGAGTGCCGTTCACCAGAAGCGTGTCGCCGACGAGGTCGTCGCGGCCGCCGAAGGCGCTCATCCACAGCTCGTAGGACAGCAGAGCCGCAGGATCGCCGCCGGGCAGATCTTCCTCCGGCGTGAACAGGCGGCCGCGGGCGGGATCTACGCCGAGCGTGGTAAACAGGCTCGCCGTGGCGAATCCGGCGGGCACCCGAATCGGCGTGTCGGTGCCCGTGATGCTCACCTCGCCGACGTTGTAGACGCCCATGTCGTCGTACGAGGTGCTTTGCTCCCGGTACTGCAGGTACTCCGGCGCGGACATCCAGAACTGCTCGCCGTACGACTCCCCGGGGAAGTTGCTGGTAATGAACACCAGCTCTTCGGGCTCTTCGTATTCGAGGGGTTTGAGCACGACGCCGTTGACGACGCTGAAGATGGCGCTGTTGGCGCCGATGCCGAGCGCCAGGGTGATCACGGCCACCGCGGTGAAGGCGGGCGCCTGTTTCAGGTTGCGGAACGCGTAGCGGAGATCCTGCGCGAGTGTCTGCATGGTCAAGCTCCGGAGTGTGCAACCGGGGAGCTGCTAGTGACTCAGGACACTGGGTACGAGCAGCCACCGTATCACAAGTGCTGATTAATTAGCACCTGCGGGCGCGACACGATGGTCAGCCGGCGGGCTCGCGAGCAGCGACGGCCCGTACCTCTTCGACTACGGTCTCGCCATGGCCGAATGCGCGCAGGCCCCTGAGGATGTGGTCCAGGTAGTCCTCGGAGGGAGCCCGATATACCTCTGGCTTCGGCACCACGTAAACCTCGGCGTCGATTTCGCCGTCGGGGCACGCCAGCGTTATCGTGCGACGAACGCCGCGCTGTGCCGGATTCCGCTCCGATCCGAGCTCGATTTCGTCCAGCTTCTCGATCTGCGTGCGCTCGATCCGATAGGCGCCGCCGTACACCTTGTCGCCCGCGCTCGGCTCGATGATCGCGCCGCCGCCTCCCTCGGAGGTGACCTCGCCGGAGAATCTCAACACGTGGTCGTGGAGCACGGCGCGCCGGCGATCCGCGAAGTCGCACACCCGAGATCGAAACCGTTCAGGGTCGAGGTTGGAGCCGTACGCGAAGTACCAGACGGAATCTCCACCCGGCTCGCCGTTGTCATTGCCTGGTTGTGTTTTCGCCGCGTCATTCATTTCCACACTCGTGATCTTTTGCCGATGACCCATCGATGGATGGCCATCCGGTTCTGGGAATCGCTGCCGATGCCCCGAATTTCCCGACCGCTTCGCGCCTGCCGTACCCAACGAATCCAGGAGGCTGGGAGGAGGACCTCGATCCCACGGACGCGAGACCGGCCGGCCGGCCGCTTGCGCAGCCTTCCCGATGTGACCATGATCGGGATCGGGGAGCGCGACGGCAAGCTTTGCCTGCGCGTCTCCGTCGCCGCGATGGAGGTGTGGCGGCGGCAACTCATACCCGAGCAACGTCGAGGCCTTCCCGTGGATGTGCGGGAGTCCGGAGGAGTTCGAGGGCGCGACGGACAGGGCGTCGACCCCGACATCCCGGGCCTCGAGGACCGCGGAGAAGAGACGGTGACGCACGATTCGATCTTGTACCTCAGTCGAGCGGATGTCGAAGCGGTGGGCCTGCCGATGACGGACATCATCGCGGCCCTCGAAAACATGTTTCGTGAGAAAGGCGAGGGGCGGGTGCAGATGCCGCCGAAGCTCGACATCCACACCCTTCCGGATGCGTTTATTCACGCCATGCCGGCCTACATCCCCGAGCTGCAAGCCGTGGGGATGAAATGGGTTTCCGGATACGCGGGGAACCGCGAAAAGGGCCTTCCTTATGTCAGCGGTCTGATCGTCCTGAACGAAGTCGATACCGGGCTTCCGATCGCCGTCATGGACGCCACCTGGGTCACCGCCAAGCGTACGGGGGCGGCCACCGCGGTTGCCGCGAAGCAGCTCGCGCGACCCGAGAGCTCGAGCGTCGGCATCATCGCTTGCGGCGTACAGGGCCGCAGCAACCTGGAGGCGCTGTCGTGCTGCTTCGACATCGAACGGGTCAAGGCGTTCGACGTCGACGCGGACGCTGCCAAGGCGTTCGCGGGCGAGATGGCCGAAGTTGCCCGGGCGGAGATCGAGGTCGTCGGACATCCCCGCGAGGCAATGACCGGAACCGACATCGTGGTCACCAGCGGCCCGATCCTGAAGCAGCCGACGCCGCTGATCGAGGCCGGCTGGCTGGCCGAGGGCGCCTTCGCCTGTCCGCTGGATTTCGACTCGTACTGGCAAGGCGGCGCCCTTCGCCAGGCGGACAAGCTGGCGACCGACGACGTTGCCCAGTTGGAGTACTTCCGCGAGACGGGCTACTTCGGCGATACGCCGCGGCCGTACGGCGATCTCGGCGAGATCGTCGCCGGCAAGAAACCGGGCAGGGAACGGCCCGAGGAGCGGGCGATCTGCATCAATCTCGGCCTCGCGCTCGAAGACGTGGCGACGGCGCGGCTGATCTACCAGCGTGCCGTTAGCGGCCGTGTCGGCACCGAGCTGCCGTTGTAAAGGCTCCGTGGCGACGATGGACGGAGCGGAGCCATGCCGGCCGGGCCGACCGCTCGAGGGCGCCGGGCGCGGGATTTGGCCGTTCGCGCCGGAATCGGGCCGCGCCGGTGCGGTCGACCGGACGTGAGGTGAGCGTGACAGAGAGCAAACCGAAGCCCCGCTGGAGGCGGAGGCTCATTGCCGTCACGGTGGTGCTCTTGGGTGCGGTGATGGGCCTGGCGGTCCTCGAGACGGGGCTGCGGGTCTCGACCCCGGCTTGGCTGGGGCAGCGGATGCAGGAGCTGAACGCCGGTGAGCCCCTCGAGAACGGCTCGGACGGGAACTGGCGGGCGATCCTGGAAGCGGGGCGCTTTCGCCAGTTCGAGCCATACGCGCGTTTCACGGTGCGCCATGCGGAGTATCGGCACGGCGTGACAATCGACGAGCTCGGTGGCCGGTACACGCCGCCCGGAGCCGATCCGTCCGTGCTCGTCCCCTTCGTCGGAGACTCCTTCACCTTTGGTCTGGGCGTCGAGGATTCCGAGACATTTATTTCACGAATTGCTCCCGAGACTCCTTACCGATTGCTGAACCTCGGTGTCCCGGGCAGCGGACTCCGCGATCACCTCGACATCGTTCAAATGCGTCACGCCGAGCTGGGACGACCAGCTCTCTATGTGTTTGTCGTCTTCATGGGCAACGACCTTGACGACGTCAGGGCCCGGTACGAACGCGCGCGCGGCAGCGCTCGTCCCGAGGACGGGTTGGCATTCCGGGCGAACCTTCTTGTCTTCAACAATCCTCTGCTCAAGCGGTCGTACGTCATCCAGTACGCGAGGCAGAAGCTGCTGGCGTTGATCAATCGAGGGGGCAGCGGATACATGCAGCCGGTCTTTCGCGCGATGCGCACCGATCGGCCGTACCTCGAGGACTCGATGGTCTACTGGCGACAGGAGCTCGAGCGTCTCCGCACCGTCGCGGGAACGCTGGGGTTTCGCTACCTGCTGGTCTTGATTCCCGACGTCCACCAGCTCGACGACCAGAGGCGGGCGGCGAAGGCGGAATCCTACGGCCTCGCGGACGGGAGACTGGATCCGGGCCGCGTTTCGCGCGCCTTTGCCGGCGCCCTCGACGATCTCGAGGTGCCCTACTTCGACCTCGAGCCGTGCCTTTCGAAATCGGCCCCCGACGGGTTGTTCTACGTCCAGGACAACCACTTCACCGCGGCCGGGCACGCGCTTGCCGGCCGCTGCATTCTCGACAGCGGGTTGCCGGAGGCGATCGCTGCCACGATGCGCGCAGCCGCCGCCGAGGGCCGGCCGGCCGCCGGCATGGGGATCGGCCGCTGAGATGGTCTCGAGCCGCGGCGCGTGGACGGCGGCGGCGCTGACGGCCGGATGCCTGCTGGTGTTCGCCGCCACGATTCCGCTGCCGCGCGCCGACGGGCAGCTCGTCGGCTCCGACGGCACCAGGTACTACGTCTACCTGCCCTCGCTGTGGCTGGACGGTGACCTGGATTTCACCGACGAGTACGCGTACTTCTACGCCGAGCAGCCGCAAACCGCCGCGTACCTCGTCGAAGACCGAACACCGACCGGCGTGCCGGCGAACCGCTTCGGAATCGGGCCGGCGCTGCTGTGGTCGCCGTTCTTCTTGACGGCTCATTTGCTGGTCGTGCTGGCGCGGGCGCTCGGGTCCGGCATGCCCGCAGACGGGTACGGATACTTCTATCAGGCCACGGTGCTCGCCGGCAGCATCGTCCTCGGCGGCCTCGGCGTCTGGTTTTGCTTCCGTGCGGCCCGCCAAGTGGCGACGGAGAAGGCCGCGCTGCTCGCGACCGTATTGACGGTGCTTGCCGGCAACGTTGTCTACTACCTCACCGTCGAGCCGTCGATGTCCCATGCGCCGTCGCTTTTCGCCTCTTCCGCGTTCTTCTTCGCGTGGATGAACGCGCGCCGGCGTCCCGGATGGAAAGGCTCTTGGTGGCTCGGCGCCCTGGCGGGGCTGATGGCGCTGATTCGTCCCCAGGACGGCCTCTTGCTCGCACTGCCGATCGCCGACGCGGCGATGGCTGCCTGGAGGCGGGGCCGGGGCCGCGAGTTGGCGCGATGTCTGGTTCCGGGCCTGTCGGCGGTGGCGGCGGCGGCCGTCGTGTTCCTTCCCCAGCTCGTCGTCTGGAAGACGCTTTACGGCGGTTTCCTGACTTCGGGTTATGCCGAGGAATTCGGCGCCCTTTTCGGCTGGGCGTCGCCGCGACTTGTGCCCGTCTTGTTTTCGGCGCAACGGGGACTGTTCGCCTGGCACCCGGTGCTTCTTCTCGGGCTCATCGGCATTTGGTTACTCTCCCGCGGAGGTGCCGCGTCGACGGCGCCGGACGATCGCCTCGCCCGCGGCTTCGCCGGCCTGTGCATCGTCGGGTTCATGATCCAGTGGTACTTGATTGCGAGCTGGCGCGAC
>CBDUAS010000147.1:0-8000 GCA_965365185.1 uncultured bacterium
GTAGCCGCCCCTGACCGGCCGGTCGTTGCTTACGCGGCGGGATCCCGGGCGCGACCGAACGCCGCGGGGCCCACCCGGAACTCCCGGTCACGTGGTGCTTTCGCGCTGGATGAATACAATCGAGAAGACTGCTGCGCCCTCGACAGCGTCCTACCGCCGCGGTTGCGGGCGCCTGTCCCGCGTCGAAGTCGTCATTGTCCGTGGCGAGGAATAGCCGCTGCGCAGGAGGTCGGCTGCATGGAGGACTCGGGGCATAGCCAATACGACGTCATCGTGGTGGGCAGCGGCCTGGGCGGATTGACGGCCGCGGCACTCCTGGCAAAGGCTGGACGTAGCGTCCTCGTGCTGGAGAAGGACGCCGTGACCGGTGGCTTCGCTGCGGGGTTCGAATGGCGCGGGAGCCGGTTCGATACGGCCCTGCACGTGATCATGGGGCTGGGCCGACCGTCCCCGGGCGGTCACGGCATCATCACCGACGTGCTGCAGGAGCTCGGGGTATCCGATCAGTGCGAGTTCATCCGCCTCGACCCGTTCTATCGGGCGGTCTTTCCCGAGCTGGACGTGACCGTCAGCGGCGGCGGGCGGTGTGACTACGTCGATTCCCTCTGCCGTCATTTTCCCGCGCAACGATCGGCGATCGAGAGGCTCATGACCGTGAGCGCGAGAATCCACCAGGAGACGCTGCGCTTTCCTGTCGATCCGAGACCTTGGCAGAAGCTGCTCGTCCCCGTTCGCTTCCCCGGCCTTTTCCGCAACATGGGTTTGACGCTCGACGGAGCGCTGGAACGACACGGTATCGATGCCGACGCAGGGGCGGTGCTCGGTGCCCTCTGGCTCTATCTGGGGTTGCCGCCCTCGCGCGTCAGCTTCCTGGTCTGGGCCGCGATGACCGCCAACATGGTCGACGAAGGTGCGTACTATTGCCGCGGCGGCTTTCAACGGCTTGCCGAGGCTCTCACTGACGGCGTTCGGCGCCACGGCGGGGAAGTGCGCACAGAAACGGCGGTGCGCAGGATCGTCGTGACGGAAGGCAGGGTGCAGGGCGTTGTCACCGCCGCGGGCGATACCGTCCGCGCACCGGTCGTGATTTCCAACGTGGACGCCCGTCTCACGGTACGGGAGCTGGTGGGCGAGGAGCGTTTTCCGGCCTCCTACAGAGACAAGGTCGAACGCATGAGGCCGTCGATCTTCGTCGTCGCCCTGTACGCAAGTGCCCCGCACGAGCTCGTGCCGTCGGCCGCCGTGCACGAGACAGCGCTGTTCTCCTCACGAGATCACGAAGCCACGTACGCGGATGGCCTGGTCGGCAGGATCTCGGGTGCCACGCTCACCATCCCCACCATCACGGATCCCTCCGTGGCAGCCGACGGCAGCCATCTGATTGTCATCAAGGCGATGATCCCGGCGGATCCCGGGCTGCCTGTCGAGGACGCCCCCCGGCAGCTCGCCGAGTGCGTCGCGCCGGTGCTTCCGGATCTGCCGGGGTTTCTCGGCGTCGGGCCGGACTCCCCGCAGGGCGACCGCGGGCGTTACGCCCTCAAGACCCTCGGGCCCATCTACGGATGGGAGCGGTCACCCGACCAGATCGGCCCCTACGGCCTGGGGAACGCGACGCCCATCGAAGGCCTGTATCTTTGCGGGCACTGGTCTCAGCCGGGCGCCGGGGTACGGACGGTGGTCATCTCCGGGAAACGGGTTTGCCGCCTGATCACGGGCGAGCAAACGTCACGAGGGATCATCGGCTGACGGCCCGCAGACGGCAGCGCCCAGGTGGGCAGGGCGGGGGCTTTCTCGAGTCGGTCCGCACGCGCTCGTCGAGCGCCGGCGTTTCGGTTCCCGGCCCGGGCGCGCTACCCGGTCAGCGTCAGCTCGCCGGCAGGGCCCACCAGCAGGGTCTCGCCTTCGATGCGCGTGGGTAACTCGAACATCGGTTTGCTCACCGGGCCCGACCTCGGACTGCCGTCCGGAAAGAACTTGCCTTCGTGACACGTACAGCGGTAGCTGCCCTCCGCCTCGTACCAGGTGATGTCGCAGAACTCGTGGGTGCAGATCATCAGGCGGGCCGTGACGACATCACCGGCTCGCCGCAGCTCCACCCGCCGGTCAGCATGCAGGATCATCTTGCGACCTTCGGGCACCTCGGCAAGCGGCAGCTCGGTAACGGCGTCCGGATCGACGAGCGGCCCGACGCATCCGTTCAACGCGAACGCGCCGGCCCCTACCGTCAGGGCACCGATCGTCTTGCCGAAGGCCTTCAGCGCCTCGCGCCGCCGGGGCGAAGCCGGGTCCGGCGCACCGGCTTCGGTACGCTCGTCGATGTGATTCTGATGCTTCGGGGGCACGCCGACCTCCTGTTCGTTCCCGGCTGATGATACATGCGACAGTAACGATTCTTCCGTTGCAGTCCACTAGAATGGCGGCGGTTCTTCCGGTCCCGGGCGCAGGTGTTCGCCCGGTGCAGGAGCGACTCGCGGGAGAGCACGGAGGGTGGAATGGACTTCCGAAAGGTCGGCGTCTGGACGGTGACGATCTTCGTGGGGGCCGTCTTCTTCATGTCGGGCGCGAGCAAGTTCCTGCAGCCGGCGGCCTGGCAGCGGCAGTTCGTCGAACACTGGGGGCTGCCGGCATGGATGGCCGCGGGCGCCGGCCTCGCAGAGATCCTGGGCGCAGCGCTCATCCTGCGGCCGCGCACGGCGATGTACGGCGGCTCGGTCATCGTCGCGGTGATGCTGGCCGCCGCCGCCACCCACGCCATGGCGGGTGAGCCCGGCGACATCGCGGTCAACGCGGCACTGGGCGGCCTGGCGGCGTTCGTGGCGTGGTTTCGCTGTCCCTGGCGGCAGCAGGCGAGGTGACGAAGATGAACGAAGATCCCATCGTGTGGACGCTGATGTTCGCCGCCCTGGCCGTGATCCTTCCACTCGCTTTCGTACATGGCGGCCACAAGGCACAGGAGCTGGAAGACGCCTGGCGCAAGCTCGCTGATCGGCATCGACTACGCTTCGAACGGCGAGGGGCCCTGTCGCAAAACAACCGTGTCACCGGCATCCTCAACGGACACTCGTTTCTGCTGCAACGGTCGGGAGGCGGCAACAAGGCGGCGATGCAGATGGAGCTTTCCCTGATCGGGGCGTTGCCGGCGGGGCTGCGCATCAAGCCCCGAGGGAAGCACGCGGCGGCGCACGTCGAGATCCTCGGCGTGCCGGTGTCGCATGTCGTCGAGGGGTCCGGCGAGGTGCGGATCAACGACGAGGTGAGCGTGAAAGCAAAGGACCCCGGTGAGTTGCCGGGCTATCTGACTCCGGAGCGCAAGCGAGCGGCTCTGAGCCTCGCCGATCTCGGCGGTGAGCTCGAGGGACACAAGCTACGGGTGGCAGTGACGAAGACCGCCGACGATCTCGAACACCTCGACCGGGTGGCACAGACGTTGGCTGCCGTGGGCCCGATTCTCGACACGGCAGCCGCGGCATGATCCGCAACTTCATCGGCGGTGAGTGGGTCGCGTCCTCGGGTGCGACGTCCGTCGCGGTGGAGAATCCGGCAACCCGCGAGCTGCTCGGCCGCACGCCGTTGTCGTCCGGTGCCGATGTCGATGCCGCCGTGCGGGCGGCCGGGGAAGCCTTTCCGGGCTGGCGGCGGACCCCCGTCGTCGAGCGGGCGCGCGTGCTGTTCCGGCTCAAAGACCTGCTCGAGCAGAACGCCGACGGCATCGCGCGCAGCCTCACCGCGGAGCATGGCAAGAACCTCGCCGAGACCCGCGGCGAGTTGCAGCGTGGGATCGAGAACGTCGAGCATGCTTGCGGCATTCCGACACTGATGATGGGCGAGAGCCTCGAGGACATCGCCCCGGGCATCGACTGTGCGACCTACCGGCAGCCGCTGGGAGTTTTCGCAGCCATCACGCCGTACAACTTTCCGGTCATGATCCCGTTATGGTTCTGGCCCTACGCGGTCGCTTCCGGCAATACCTTCGTTCTCAAGCCCAGCGAGCGGGACCCGCTCACCCACCAGATGATCGTTGACCTGGCCGTCGAAGCCGGGCTGCCGTCGGGTGTGCTGAACGTCGTGCACGGGGCGCAGGAGACCGTGGAGGCGATTCTCGAGCATCCGGGCATCCACGGTGTCTCGTTCGTCGGCTCCAGCCGCGTGGCCAGGCTCGTGTACGCCAAGGCGGCTGCTGCCGGAAAGCGGGTGCAGGCGCTCGGCGGTGCCAAGAACCACATGGTCGTGCTGCCCGACGCCGACATGGAGGCCACCACCGACGCGCTCATCGGCTCGCTCTACGGCTCGGCCGGCCAGCGCTGCCTGGCCGGCAGCGTCATCGTCGGGGTGGGCGGCGCGTACGACGACATTCGCGAGCGCTTCCTCGACGCAACCCGGTCGTTGGTCGTGGGAAACGGCTTCGACGACGACGTGCAGATGGGTCCGGTGATCTCCGCGGAGCATCGGCGCCGAGTCCTCGAGTACATCGACGGCGGAAAGGCCGAAGGTGCCGAGCTCGTCGTCGACGGCCGGGGCATCGTGGTGGAAGGCTACCCCGACGGTCACTGGGTGGGCCCGACAGTGTTCGAAGGCGTGGTTCCCTCGATGAAGGTCGGCTCCGAGGAGATATTCGGACCGGTTGCCGGGCTGGCCCGGGTCGGAAGCATCGACGAAGCGATCGAGTTGATGCACCAGGTGGAGTACGGCAACGCCACATCGATCTTCACCCGCAGCGGCGCCGCAGCGCGGGAGTTCCGTCACCGGGCCGGGATCTCCATGATCGGCGTCAACCTCGGTGTCGCCGCACCGATGGCCTTCTTTCCCTTCGGCGGCGCGCGCGGGTCCTTTTACGGCGACCTCAAGGCAGCGGGGTCCGACGCCGTCAGCTTCTACACCGACCGCCGGGTGGTCATCGAGCGCTGGTAACCGTATCGCGTTGCCGCAGCGGCCGGCGCCAGGCCGGGCCGGCGAAGCCGCGGTGCGTTAAGCTCGGCCGGAGATCCGCGCGGCCCGGTGTCCCACGACCCCCGAGGTCCACGCGGACCCGACATCCACATCCACCCCCTTCGACCTCTACACACCCTGGGATTGACTCCCAGGGCGAAGACCGCGGAGCCCACGGTGAAACCTTCTCGTACACTCCCGATCCTGGTTGCTCTCGTCCTCGTCGCTCTGACCGCATCCGCGTCGTCGCCGCAGCTACCGGAGATCGACCGGGTCAGCGTCGAGAGGGTGATCCGCGTGCTCGCCGACGACGACATGGAAGGCCGCGGAGCCTTCACCCCTGCCGCCACGCGAGCCGCCGACTTCATCGCCTCCGAGTTCGAAGCGATCGGCCTCGAGAAGATCCCCGGAAACGATGGTTACCTGCAGCGGTTCAACGTTGTGCAACGTTCCACCGAGAGCTGCAAGGTCACGCTGAACGGCAGCGACGTCCCTGCCGATCGTAGCGCCTGCAGGCTGGGGGGCGAGACGGTCGAATGGACCGGCCCCGACGGCATCGACATCGTATTCCTCGGCAGTGAGAACCCGATGCAGGCTTACCGGGCGGCGCAGCGCAGCGGAAACGACACCCTGCTCGTCACTCCCGGTGACGGTGGCGATGGCTTCGCGCGTTTCTCCCAGTTGGTGACGCGGCCCAGTCGCACCATGGAAGCGTCGGGGCAGCGCGGTGCCAGCATCGTCATGGTGGTCAGCGACGCGCAGGAGGTGACGTCGCTTTCGGTGCTCGGGTCGGCGGTCACCGAGGAGTTACCGCTTGCCAACGTCGTCGGTAGGATCGCCGGCGCGCGCTCCAACGAGATCGTTCTGTTTTCGGCGCATTACGACCACACCGGGATCGCGTCGCGGCCCGTCGATGGCGACAACATCAACAACGGCGCCAACGATGATGCTTCCGGAACGACCGCAGTCATCGAGCTGGCGCGCTACTTCGCCGCACAGCCGCAGCCCGAGCGCACGCTGCTTTTTGCTGCCTTCACCGCGGAGGAGGCCGGCGGCTACGGTTCCCGGTATTTCTCCGGACAGCTCGACCCCGAGCAGATCGTCGCCATGTTCAACATCGAGATGATCGGCAAGCCTGCCGTGGGCGGGCCGAACACCGCCTGGATCACCGGCTTCGATCGCTCCAGCTTCGGCGAGATCCTGGCCGCCGCCGTCGAGGGCACCGTCTACGAGTTTTACGCCGATCCATATCCGGGTCAGAATCTCTTCTTTCGCTCCGACAACGCCACCCTGGCGCGGCTTGGCGTACCGGCGCACTCGATCTCCACCACGCCGATCGACGTCGACCCTGATTACCACCGCGTCACGGACGAGGTCGATACGCTCGACCTCGATCACATGACGAACACGATTCGCGCCATCGCCCTCGGGGCGGCGACGATCATTTCGGGTGAGGCGACGCCGACGCGGGTGGATCCGGAGACGGTGCGACGCTAGCGGGCCACGACACGAACGACTCGTCCGTTACAGCCCACCGTCTCCGCCAACTTGACAGGCCCCTTCGTATCACTCGGTTCTGAGCGCCACCATCGGGTCGACGCCGGCGCCGCGGCGGGCCGGGATGTAGTTGGCGAGCAGCGCGACAGCGAGCAAGACGGCCACCGTTCCCAAGAAGGCCACCGGGTCGATCATCGAGACGTCATAGAGCAGCGCCCCGAGCGTGCTCGAGAGCGCCAGCGCCCCCAGCAAGCCGAGAGCAACGCCGACCAGCACCACCCGCATGCCTTGCCACACCACCAGGCCGATGACGTCGTTGGAGCGGGCGCCAAGCGCCAGGCGGACGCCGATCTCGTGTGTCCGACGCGAGACCGCGTAGGCGATGACGCCGTACACACCGACAGCCGCAAGTCCGAGGGCCAGTAGGCCGAAGACGGCGAGCAGCGCCGCGCCCATGCGCACCGGGAACAGCATCACCGACAGGTTCTCGTTCATCGTGCGGGCGTCGAAAAACGAGATGTCGGGATCGAGCGCCGTGATCTCCTCGCGCATGCGCGCCACCATCGGCCCGGGGGCGCCGTCCGTGCGGGCGACGATGGTTTCGAAGAGCAACGTCTGCTGCATGAACGAGGTGTTCACCAGCGGCTCGGTTTCCTCTCCCACGGAGAACATCTTGTAGTTGGCCGAGACGCCGACAACCTCGATCCAGGGTTCGGCGTCACCGTCGAAACGCAGGCGCTTGCCCAAGGGGTTCTGCCCCGGCCAATAGCGATCGACGAACTCCTGGTTGACCACCGCGACGAGCGGCGCTCGGCTGTCGTCGGCTGCGGTGATCTCCCGACCGGCTAGCATGGGGACACCGAGAATCTCGAAGTAACGTGGCCCCACGACGTTGTACTGGATCGTGACGGACGGGTCGGTGTCCTCGGGCTCATAACCCTCGATGAAGAACCCCTGCGTGAAGTTGGTCAGGCTCATCGGAACACGCGCGGCATAGGTGGCGGCAACGACGCCGGGAAGCGCGGCAATGCGGTCGGTAGCCTCGGCGAGAAACCGCCGGCCTTCTTCGCGTTCGTAGTCGGCGGCGCTGAGACTGGCGGACACGTAGGCGATGTTTTCCCGGTCGAACCCCAGTTCGATCGACTGAGCGTTGCCGAGGCTGCGGGCGAACAAGCCTGCGGTCACCAACAACACCAGCGAAACGGCCACCTGGGCCACGACAAGCGCGTTGCGAAGGCTGAACAGCCGGCGGGTTCCACTGAAGCCGGCGTCGTCTTTGAGTGTGGCGACCAGATCGGGCTTGGAGCTTCGCAGCGCCGGCGCCAGGCCGAATACGATTCCCGTGAGCAAAGAGGCGGCGAGCGTGAAGCCGAATACCCGCGCGTCCGGGCTGACGTCGAACGCGATCGCCACGGAGATCGGCGGCTGATAGCTCATCAGCAGGCCGGTGACCCAGAAGGTGATCAACAGCGCGGCCGCGCCGCCGGCGAGCGACAGAATGATGCTCTCGGTCAGGAGCTGACGCACCAGTCGCCAGCGGCTTGCCCCGAGGGCCATGCGGACGCCGATCTCGCGGC
>CBDUAS010000148.1:0-7979 GCA_965365185.1 uncultured bacterium
AGACAAAACGCCACCAGCCGCGATAGGCGCCCGGCAGCCGTGCCGCCGGCTCGCAGCAAGCGGACCAAGACGAGGATACCGGGCGGGATCAGGCAGACAGCCGAATCGAGCCGGGTGAGAACGGCCAGGCCGTACACCGCGGAGGTCACCGCCAGCAACGGCAGTGAACCACCCTTCTCGCCCGTAACGCGCCAGCTCAGGGTCACGGCGGCAACGACGAGAAACGCCTGCATCTGGGTTTCCAGGCCGCCGGTAGCATACGCGTTGAAGCTGAAGTTCGTTCCCAGCAGGCCGGTGGCGATGAGCCCCGCGGTCGTCGAACCGGACAGAACGCGGGCCAGCAGATAGGTCGTGACCAAACTGCCGGCGAAGAACACCAGCCCGAGCGTGAACGACCAGGCGATCGCGTCGATGCCGATCGCGATTCCGGCGGCCATGAGCAACGTCCAGAGAAAGTTGGTATAGCCCTCGACACGCTCGCCCGGATTGAAGGTGAGCCCGTGGCCTTCGACCAGGTTGCGGGCGTACTGGAACGAGATGAAGGCGTCGTCCTGAACGAAGCGGTTCAGCAATGCCGCCAGGGTCATGACCGCCACGAGCGCGGCCAGGAGCGTTATCGGGTTCGTATCCCGCGTATCAGCCAGACGCATCTTCTTCTGTCACCCTCGCCGCGAGTGCGCTCGCGGCCGCGCTCCGTTCGTCTCGCGGTTCGGCAAACGTCGGCGAGAATAGCATCCGCGCTCGCCGGCCGGGCCGCCGCAGGGCGATGACGCTCTCCTTTCGCTCCGCCCGGTCGCCGCCTCGGCCAACGCCGTAGGGGCGGCATGCACCCTGCTAGAATGGGGCTGATTTCTGAGCGATGAAACGCGTGCGACGTCCGTTTCCCGTCGGGGGAGATTCCCCGCCCGCGGCGGTACTTCATGCCGAACGATGAGGTCGATGACATGGCAAACCACCCCGTAGACACCGCCGACCAGCTCGTCGGCGCGGCAATGTCCCGATCGCTGGCCGACGTCGACCCCGAGATCTTCGGGACCATCCGGCGAGAAACGGAGAAACAGGCTACCAAGCTCGTTCTGATCGCGTCGGAAAACTACGCTTCGGAGGCAGTGCTGTCGGCCTGTGCCTCGGTGATGTCGAACAAGTATGCCGAGGGATACCCGGGCAGGCGCTACTACGGCGGCTGCGAGTTCGTCGACGAGGCGGAGGAGATCGCCATCGCCCGCGCCAAGGAGCTGTTCGGCGCCGAGCATGCGAACGTGCAGCCGCATTCGGGCACGCAGGCCAACATGGGCGTCTATTTCGCGGCGCTGAAGCCCGGCGACACCATCCTCGGCATGGACCTACCTCACGGTGGACACCTCTCGCACGGGCACAAGTTGAATTTCTCCGGCCAGCTCTACAACGTCGTCAGCTACGGAGTAAACCGCGAGACCGAGCTTCTCGACTACGAAGAGATGGAAGCCAAGGCGCAGGAGCATCGGCCGGCGCTCATCGTCTGCGGCGCCTCGGCGTATCCGCGCACGATCGACTTCGCCCGTATCCAGCAGATCGCCGACGGCGTCGGCGCCCGCGTCATGGCGGACATCGCCCATCCCTCGGGCCTGGTCGCGGCAGGGCTTTTCCCGAACCCCTGTGAGCACGTCGACTACGTCACCTCGACGACGCACAAGACGCTTCGGGGGCCGCGCGGCGGCCTTGTCATGTGCAAGGAGGAACATGCCAAGGACGTCAACCGCAGCGTCTTCCCCGGCGCCCAAGGCGGGCCGTTCATGCATCTGATTGCGGCCAAGGCCGTGTGCTTTCACGAGGCCCTCTCGAGAGGCTTCAAGGGCTATGCGGCGCAGGTGATCGCCAACGCCAAGGCGCTGGCAACGGCGCTCGGGTCACGTGGCTACCGCATCGTGTCGGGCGGTACCGACAGCCACATCGTCCTGGTCGACGTCGGCGCCTCCGGCTTGACCGGGAAGGAAGGCGAGGCCTGGCTCGACATCGCCGGCATCGTCGTGAACAAGAACACCATCCCGTTCGACGAAAACCCGCCGCTGGTCACCTCCGGTCTGCGCCTGGGAACGGCCGCCGTAGCCACCCGTGGGATGAAGGAAGGCGAGATGGACCAGATCGCCGATTGGATACATCGCGTGCTCGACGCCGGCGGCGACGAACAGGTCTGCGCGAAGGTGCGCGCCGAAGTCGACGAGGTCTGCCACGGTTTCCCGATCTACGACTGGCGCCTGGCGCAGATGCGCTGATCCGGTGTCGGGACAGCACGTCCGATCCTTGGTAGACTAGCGCCGCCCCGGCCCGCAAAGGGCACGTCGCACGACAGGGGCGAATTCGAGGCGAACGGGCCCGCACTGCCTTCGCGACCGGAGGTCGAACCAATGAAGTTCTTTCTCGATACTGCAAACGTCGACGAAATCAAGCAGGCCGCCGAGCTCGGCCTGATCGACGGCGTCACCACGAACCCCTCGCTCGTCGCCAAGGAGGGAAGGCCGTTCGAGGAGCTCATCCACGAGATTTGCGAGATCGTCCAGGGACCGGTGAGCGCGGAGGTACTGGCAACCGAGGCCGATGCAATCATCGAGGAGGCCCGGCGCATCGCCGCGATCCACGAGCACGTCGTGGTGAAGTGCCCGCTCATCCGCGACGGGCTGAAGGCAACCCGAGTGCTTGCCGACGAGGGCATCCGCGTCAACGTGACGTTGTGCTTCTCGCCCACACAAGCTCTGCTCGCCGCCAAAGCGGGAGCAGCCTACATCTCCCCGTTCGTCGGCCGACTCGACGACATCAGCCACGACGGGATGGAGCTGATCCAGCAAATCATCGCGATCTACGAGAACTACGGCTTCGGCACCGAGGTCTTGGTGGCCTCGATCCGGCATCCGAAGCACGTCGTCGAGGCTGCTCTCATGGGCGCGGACGTAGCGACGATTCCGTTCAAGGCCTTTGACGCGATGTTCAACCACCCGCTCACCGACAAAGGGTTGGCGGCGTTCCTCGCGGATTGGGAAAAGGCACGCGAAGCGGTTGCCCCGCCGACCGTAAAGGCCTAAGGTCGCGGGCCGCCGTCCGTGTCGATCGACGATCGGTTCGCTGAGCTGGAGCGCCGCGAAAAAGAGGCCCAAGGCGGCGGCGGCGAGGCGCGTATCGAGCGCCAGCACGCCGCCGGCAAGCTGACCGCCCGCGAACGGCTCGACCTGCTGCTCGACCCGAGCACTTTCGAGGAGTTGGATCAGTTCGTGGTCCACGGATGCCGGGACTTCGGCATGGAGAAGCAGAGGATCTCCGGCGACGGCGTGGTGTGCGGATCCGGCCGCATCGACGGCCGACTGGTGTACGCGTTCGCGCAGGATTTCACCGTCTTCGGCGGCAGCGTTTCGGAGGCCAACGCCGAGAAGATCTGCAAGGTCATGGACCTGGCCATGAAGATGGGCGCTCCGGTGATCGGCCTGAACGACTCGGGAGGCGCCCGCATCCAGGAGGGGGTGGCGTCGCTTGCGGGCTACGCCGACATCTTCCTGCGCAACACCCTGGCTTCCGGGGTGGTACCGCAAATCTCAGCCATCATGGGGCCGTGTGCGGGCGGCGCCGTGTATTCGCCGGCGATCACCGATTTCGTCGTCATGGTCGAGGACAGCTCGTACATGTTCCTCACCGGCCCCGACGTAATCCGCACGGTCATGCACGAAGAGGTCACGGCGCAGGACCTGGGGGGCGCCGAAGTTCACAACGCCACCAGCGGGGTGGCCCACTTCGCCGCCGCGGACGACCGCTCGTGCCTGGCGCTCGTACGCGAGCTGATGTCCTACCTGCCTTCGAACAACAGGGAGGACCCACCGCGCATCGAGCCAACCGACGACCCGGAGCGCGCCGACGAGGCGCTCGATACGCTGGTGCCGACGGACCCCAACAAGCCCTACGACATCGTCGAGCTCATCAACGGGGTCGTCGACAACGGTGAATTCCTGCAGGTACACGAGCGCTTCGGTCGCAACATGGTCGTCGGGTTCGCCCGTCTTCACGGGATGCCGATCGGGGTCGTCGCCAATCAGCCCGACCACCTTGCCGGCACGCTGGATATCGACGCCTCGGTCAAGGGAGCGCGCTTCGTTCGCTTCTGCGACGCCTTCAACATCCCGCTGGTGGTGTTCGAGGATGTTCCCGGCTTCCTGCCCGGCACCGCGCAGGAGTTCGGCGGCATCATCAAGCACGGCGCGAAGCTGCTCTTCGCCTACGCCGAGGCCACGGTGCCGAAGCTCACCGTGATCACGCGCAAGGCATACGGCGGCGCCTACTGCGTCATGGCCTCCAAGCACATCCGCACGGACGCCAACTTCGCCTTTCCGACGGCGGAAATCGCGGTGATGGGGCCGGAGGGGGCGGTGAACGTCCTCTACCGCCGCGAGCTCGCCGCCGCCGAGGACCCGGAGGCGCTGCGCGCCGAGCGGGTGGCGAGCTTCCGCGACAAGTTCGCCAACCCCTACATCGCCGCCGAACGCGGCTGGATCGACGCCATCATCCGCCCCCGCGAAACGCGCAGTAAGCTGATCAAGGCCCTCCTCGCACTCGACACCAAGGTCGACCGCAACCCGCCAAAGAAGCACGGGAACATCCCGCTGTGACCGGCGTGAAATCGGGGCCGGACGGGCGCGAGCGTTCGATCCCCGGCGCGGCCTCCGACGGCCCCTGGTTTCTCGTGGTCGTCGGATTGGCATTCATCTTCGTCGCCATCACCGGCTACCCGCGGCAATGGACGCTCGGTCTGCTGATCAACGACGAGTTTTGGTACGCGCACCTCGCCCGCAATCTCTACGACGGCTGGGGCTACGTGACCAACGTGATGTATCCGGTGCAGGCGCCCCTGCACGAGACCTTCCCTGTCCCGGAGGCAATGAAGCAGTCGGGCTATCCTCTGGTTGTCGCGGCCCTGTGGACGCTGACCGGCATCCGTGTTCGCGCCATGCTGGTCGTGGCCGCGGCGGGATTGTCGCTGTTTAGCGGTATGAGCTTCCTTCTGGCCCGCCGTCTGGGGTGGAGTCGGTCGATCTCCGCCGGCGTCGCGGCCGCGGTTGTCGTCAATCCGTCGGTCACCGCGTACGGCACGCAGGCGCTTCCGGAGTCGCTGTACTTCGCCCTCTTCGTCCTCGTCGTATGGCTCATTCTTCGCGGTCGACCGATGGATGTCGTCGTCGCTGCGGTTGCGCACGCCGCACTCATTCTCGTGAAGGGACACGGCATCATCTACGCTCCGTTGTTCGTGGCGTACCTCTGGGTGCGCGGCGCCAGGAGCTGGGCGGGGGCACTTCGCCCCGACCGCGGCAAGCTGCGCACCGCTGCTGTCTACGCCGGCGTGCTGCTGGCGACGATGATCGTGGCCGAGCTCGCCCTGCCCGCCGGATCCGTAGGGCTGTTTCAGTCGGGAGCCACGTACTCGTACGCATTCCTGGCCGAGACGGGTCCCGAGATCTCGGCCCTGCCGTACCTCGAAGTGGAGCCCACGAACGTGGCCGGCTACATCCTCGAACACCCGCTGGAGTACCTGGAGAAGACGGCCCGTCAGATCCGACGCACCAAGATCATGGTCGACAGCCTGGGCGGGCCGGCGCTCAGCGGCGTTCTCTTCCCGTTGTTGTCGCTGTCCTTCATCTTCTTGCTGGTGGACGCGTTCTCACCGGGGACGCTGCTTCCCGCCGGCGCCGGTGGAAAGAGCGAGCGCGAACCCTACCTCTTCTTCGTCGCCATCACGGCAGCGTCGTTCGCGTTCTTCTGGGCGATCTACATCGTGCCCCGCTTCATCACGCATCTCGTGCCGCTGATGCTGCTGTTGACCCTGTATGGTCTGTACAGGCTCGCACCGCTGGTACGGGAGCTGCCCTCCTCGCTGCGGACGCTGCTGCTGGTTTTCGCCATTGGTTACCTCCTGGTGTACCCGGCAGCGGCAACCGTGTGGCAGGCCCACCGTCACCCCATGCAGCGCATCGGCAGCCAGCTCTCCGCGCGCTTCGTCGACTTCGGACGCATGGCCGGCAGCGTGACGACTCATCTTCCCGACGATCCGGTCGTGATCTCCGACATGGCCCACGAGCTCACCTGGCTCACCGGCGCCCGGACAATCCTGTTCCCCAACTTCGAGACAGATTTGCGCTACCTCGTCGAGCGGTACGACGTCGACGGCCTCTACGAGCACCCGCTCTTCCCACGTGATTGGCCGTGGATCACGGAGAGTTTCGATCTCGTCGACAGCTCCGACGGTCGCCTGTGGGTGAGGCGCAGGAATCCCTGACAGGTGGCCCCCGACGAAGCTCTCATCTCGGTCGTCGTCATGGCATTCAACGAAGCCGCCAGCCTGCTGGCGGTCGTCGACGAGCTCGAAGATTCGCTGCGCCGCCTGCGGGTCCGCTACGAGGTGCTCATCGTCGACGACGGCAGCAACGACGGTACTGGCGAAGTCGCCGACGGCCTGGCAGCCGAACGCCCCTCCGTCGAGACGGTTCACCATGCCGAGAACTGCGGCCTCGGAGGTGTCTACCGCACCGGTTTCGAGCAGGCGCGCGGTCGCTTTATCACGTTCTTTCCCGCGGACGGCCAGTTTCCGCCTTCCGCCATCGAGGCCTTTCTGCCGCTGTCCGCCGACCACGACCTGGTCCTCGGCTACCTACCCAATCGACGTCATTCGCCCGTCGGCGCGCTGTTGTCGAGACTCGAGAGATTGCTCCAATTCGCGCTGTTCGGATCGACGCCACGCTTCCAAGGCGTATTCTTGTTGCGCCGCCAGGTGCTGGACACATTCAGCTTGAAGTCGAGCGGCCGCGGTTGGGGGATCGTCATGGAAATGATCTTGCGAACCCAACGAGCCGGTTTTCGCATCATCAGCGTGCCGACTGAAATCCGCCCGCGAATGGCCGGGCAGTCGAAAGTGCAAAACGCCGCGACGATCTGGTCAAACCTGCTGCAACTGTGGCGGGTGCGCCGGGTATTGTGGACGCGCAACGAGAATCCCACAGGCTCTTGAGGCGTATTCCGTGATCGAAGGAAAGAAGGTCTTCATAACCGGGGGCGGGGGCTTCATCGGCTCCACGCTCGCCGGCACCCTGCTGCAACGCAACGAGATCGTCATTTACGACAACTTCAGCCGCGATTCGCTACAGCACAAGTCCTACAGGGATCACCCCAATCTCACCGTGGTAAGGGGGGACGTTCTGGACTACGAGCACGTCCGCGAAGCGATCCAGGGCGCCAACGTCGTGGTCCACTGCGCCGCCATCGCCGGTATCGACACCGTCATCGAGAGTCCCGTCAACACGATGCGGGTCAACATGATCGGCTCCGCAAACGTGCTCGAGGCCGCGGCGACGCTATCTGACCTCGATCGCGTGATCTGTTTCTCGACCAGCGAGATCTTCGGTCAGCACGCCTTTCGTTCCGGAGAAGCGGATCCCGCCGTGACCGGGCAAGTGGGCGAGGCTCGCTGGACCTACGCGGTAAGCAAACTCGCAGAGGAGCATCTCGCCGTCGCCTACCACCGCGAGAAGAGGCTGCCGGCGACGGTCGTGCGTCCGTTCAACATCTACGGCCCGGGGCAAATCGGCCCGGGGGCCCTGCGGACGTTCATCAAGCGGGCGCTCCGCGACGAGCCCATCGAGATTCACGGAGACGGAACACAAATCCGCGCATGGTGCTATGTCGATGACATGGTGGACGGCACGCTCATCGCCCTGGAGCATCCCAATGCCGTTGGGGAAGCCTTCAACATCGGCAATCAACGCGCCATTGTCACCATCTACGGCCTGGCGAGTGCGGTGATTCGGGTCTTGGGATCGAAGTCCGACATTCGATTCACCCGCAAGGACTACGCCGACGTCGAGCTGCGCATTCCCTCGGTCCAGAAAGCCCGGGAGCTCATCGGCTTCGAGGCCAAAGTCGACCTGGAGGACGGTATCCGCCGAACCGCGGAATACTACCGCACACATGATTAG
>CBDUAS010000149.1:0-7968 GCA_965365185.1 uncultured bacterium
GAGATCTTCACCGCCACGGGAATCCTGAGCTCGCGCGACACCGCGCGAACGATGCCGACGTGGCGGCCCTCGACGTCGGATGAGCTTTCCGCCGGATCGGTGACGATGTCGTACAAATTGAGCTCGAGGCCGTCGGCGCCGGCTTCCTCGATCATACGGCCGTACTGCACCCAGCCGCCGCGCGTGTGGCCGTTGAGCGAGCCGAACACGGGCACGTCGACGATCTCCTTTGCCCGCCGGATCCGCTCGAGATACTCCGCCGGTCCGATGATGAATTCGTCCGGATCCGCGAAGTACGACAGAGCCTCACCGTGCGAGTCCGCGTGCGCCTCCGTGGAGTGGTAGGTGGCGAGCGCCTCCTGATCGATCTGCTCCTGAAAAAGCGAGCGCAGTACCACCGCCGAAGCTCCCCCGTCCTCGAGCATGCGGATGCCGTCGTCCGTGTCGCACATCGGGCCGGCCCCGGCCATGAACGGGTGATCGAGCGCGAAACCGAGGTACTTGGTCGAAAGATCCATGTTCTAGGGTCCCGTTTCTTTGTTGGGCTTCGATTTCATCGTGTTGCGCCGAAGTCGGTTCCTCATTGCTCCCGATGGGTGTGGGTGTGTCCGGCAGGCATCTTGAGCTGTGCCAGGTGCCGGTACAGGGCCAGTCGCCGGTCGGTGCCGAGCTGGGCATCCTTGGCGAATTGCCGGAAGCGTTCCGGCGAGACCTTCTCGACAACGCGGAAGCGGGTCTCGTTCTTCATGTACTCAAGCACCGGGATCTTGCCGCCCGGCGCGTCGACGATGAGCGGCGGCTCGCCTTCCTCCAAGCGCCGCGGGTCCCAGCGGTAGAGACTCCAGATGCCGCTCTTGACCGCCCGGTCCTGCTGGTCGAGGCCATACGCGAGGTCGTACCCGTGCGCGATGCAGTGGCTGTAGGCGATGATCAGCGACGGTCCCGGCCAGGAATCGGCCTCCAGCAGCGCCTTCACCGTGTGGGTGTCCTTGGCCCCTAGCGCGATGGAGGCGACGTAGACGTGGCCGTAGCTCATGGCCATGAGGCCTAGGTCCTTCTTCTCGATCTCCTTGCCCTGGGCCGCGAACTTGGCGGCGGCACCGAGCGGCGTGGCCTTCGACGCCTGCCCGCCGGTGTTGGAGTACACCTCTGTGTCGAGCACCAGGACGTTGATGTCGCGGTCCATCGACAACACGTGGTCGAGGCCGCCGTAGCCGATGTCGTAGGCCCAGCCGTCACCGCCCACCAGCCAGACGCTCTTGCGCACCAGGTAGTCGGCGAGCAGCCCCAGCCGTTGCGCCTCCGGTGAGTTGACGCCGGCGAGCTTGTCGCGCAAGGCCACGACCCGTTCTCGCTGCGCCGCCACGTTGGCCTCCCCGTACTGGTCGGCCTCCAGGATCTCGCCGACCAGCGCGTCACCGAGATCCGCCGCCAGCCCGCGGAGCAGCGCCCGTGCCTGGTCGGCGTGTGAATCGACCGCGAGGCGGATGCCGAAGCCGAACTCGGCGTTGTCCTCGAACAACGAGTTGGCCCACGCGGGACCGCGACCGTCGGCATCGACACAGTAGGGCGTCGTCGGCAGGTTGCCGCCGAAGATCGACGAGCAGCCGGTGGCGTTGGCGATGATCGCGCGGTCTCCGTAAAGCTGGGTCATCAGCTTCACGTACGGTGTCTCGCCGCAGCCGGCGCAGGCGCCCGAGTACTCGAACAGCGGCTGCAGAAGCTGCGAGCTCTTCAGGTCGATGCGCTCGAAGCGCGTGCGGTCGATCTCGGGAAGGTCGAGGAAGAAGTCGTAGTTCCGCCGTTCTCGCTCGACGTTGTCGATGAACGACTCCATGTTGATCGCCTTGTGCCGCGGATTGGCCTTGTCCTTGGCCGGACAGACGCCGACGCAGAGGTTACAGCCGGTGCAGTCCTCCGGCGCCACCTGGATCGTGTAGCTGAGGCCGGCAAGCTCCTTGGCGCGGTACTCGCGGCTTTCGAACGTATCCGGCGCGCCCTGCAGGCTCTCGGGATCGTAGACCTTGGCGCGGATGGCGGCGTGCGGACACACCAGCGCGCACTTGTTGCACTGGATGCAGACGTCGGGGTCCCAGATGGGAATGCGCTCGGCGATGCCGCGCTTCTCCCACCGGCTCGTGGCGGTAGGCCAGGTTCCGTCGGCGGGGAAGGCGCTGACGGGCAGCAAATCACCCTTGCCTTCCAGCATCACCGCGGTGACCTTCTGCACGAAGTCCGGCGCTGCCTGCGAGACGATGCGCGGACGGGCGCGCTCGGTGCTGACCGCGGCAGGTACGTCGACCTGGTGCAGGTGACCGAGCGCCATGTCGACCGCCGCCCAGTTGCGCTTGACGACCTCGTCACCCTTCTTCGCGTAGGTCTTCTTGATTGCCGTCTTGATGCAGTCGATGGCTTCATCCCGCGGCAGCACGCCGGAGAGGGCGAAGAAGCAGGTCTGCATGATGGTGTTGATCCGCTTGCCCATGCCCGCTTCCTCTGCCACGGGCACGGCGTCGATGACCCAGAACTGCAGCTCCTTCTCGATGATCTGCTCCTGCACCTCGCGCGGCAGTCGCTCCCAGACGGCATCGGCCGGGTAGGGCGAGTTGAGCAGGAACACGGCTCCGTGGGCGGCGTAATCGAGCACATCCATGCGATCGAGAAAGCCGAACTGGTGGCAGGCGACGAAGCTGGCCTCCTTGATCAGGTAGGTCGAGCGAATCGGTCGCGGTCCGAACCGCAGGTGGGAGATCGTCATGGCGCCCGATTTCTTCGAGTCGTAGACGAAGTACCCCTGCACGAAGTGATCGGTTTGCTCGCCGATGATCTTGATCGAATTCTTGTTGGCGCCGACCGTGCCGTCGGCACCGAGGCCGAAGAAGACCGCTCGCACCACGTCGTCGGGCTCGATGTCCAGCAGAGGATCGAAGTCCAGCGACAACCGGGAAACGTCGTCGACGATGCCGACGGTGAAGCGCCGGCGCGGCTTGTCGGCGCCGAGCTCGGCGAAGACGGACATCACCATCGCAGGGGTGAACTCCTTGCTCGACAGGCCGTAGCGGCCGCCGACCACCACCGGGCGTTGCCCCAGCACGTCAGCGTCGTCGGCGAAGGCTTCGTCCACCGCTGCGACCACGTCCAGGTACAGCGGCTCGCCGATCGCGCCGGGCTCCTTCGTACGGTCGAGCACGCCGATCGTCCGCACCGTAGGCGGCAGCGCGGCGATGAAACGCCGCATCGAGAACGGCCGGTACAGGCGGACGTTGACCAGCCCGACCTTTTCACCCTGCTGCACCATGTGATCGACGGCCTCGGCCGCGGTTTCCGCGGCGGAGCCGATGATTACGATGACGCGCTCGGCCTCCGGGTGACCGATGTACTCGAAGGGCTCATAGGCGCGCCCGGTGAGCTCGGCGAAGCGCTGCAGCACGCCGTCGAAGATCTCCGCCGTCGCCTCGTAGAAGGGGTTGCAGGATTCCCGCGCCTGGAAGAAGACGTCGGGATTCTGCGCACTGCCGCGCAACTGCGGGGCGTCCGGCGTGAGACCGCGCTCTCGATGCGCTTCCACCGCCTCCTGCGACACCATGGCGCGCAGATCGTCGTCGCTCAGCAACTCGATCTTGGCGATCTCGTGGGAGGTGCGGAACCCGTCGAAAAAATGCAAGAAAGGGACCCGGCTCTCGAGCGACGCGGCGGTGCCGATGCACGCCATGTCGTGAGCTTCCTGGACGTTGCGTGCCGCCAGCATGGCGAAGCCGGTCTGCCGGCAGGCCATCACGTCGGAATGATCGCAGAAGATCGACAGCGCGTGCGTGGATACGGTTCGGGCAGCGACGTGAACGCAGTATGGCGTCAGCTCGCCGGCGATCTTGTACATGTTGGGAATCATCAGCAAGAGACCCTGCGACGCGGTGAACGTCGTTGCCAGGGCGCCCCCTTGCAGAGCTCCGTGCACCGCCCCCGCGGCGCCGGCTTCCGACTGCATCTCGGCGATCGTCGGCACGCTACCCCAGATGTTGGTCATGCCTTTGGCGGCCCAGTCGTCCGCCCACTCGCCCATCGGAGAAGACGGCGTGATCGGATAAATCGCCGCGACTTCGTTGAGCCTGTAAGCGGCGGATGCGGCCGCCTCGTTGCCGTCGATGGTTACCGTCTGTCGTTGTTGCATCGCGCTTCCTTTTCGCACATCGGCGTCGGCAGGAGCCGATTTCGCTGCGGGGCGCAGAGACACTCCGGCACCCCGTCAGGTGGAGTTTCCCACCGGCCGGGGGTAAAATCAAACGTCCGTGTCCGATTTAGAAACCGGGCGGGAAGAGACTAGAATTCGACCACCGATCCGGGCGAACGATCCACCAGGACGGCTACGCTAGGCCGCCGTGCAAGGGAGACCCTGATGCGACGATTCCTGTCTGTTTTCTTGACCATGGTGTTGGTAGCCATCGTGCTTGGCGGCGTTCAGGCGACGCCGATGAGCCCGCCGGCGCAGGACGAGCAGGAGGCAGAAGCGGCGCCGCAGGGCCCGCGGCCGATGACGGTCGATGACGCCCTCGACATGGTTTCCGTGGGCGGCGGGTTGATGTCTCCCGACGGCGAGTGGGTGCTGTTCTCGAAGCGCGAGCTCGATTGGGAGGAAAACGAGTACAAGACCACCTGGCACATGATCCCGGCCTCGGGCGGGGAGGCCTTCGAGTACATCGGTGAGGAGGGGGGCAGCTCCTTCAGGTTCTCACCCGACGGCAAGTACCTGGCGTTGACCCGCACGGTCGACGGAAAGCGCCAGATCTTCTGGATGCGGACCGCCGGCGGCGAGGCCACGCAGCTCACCGAGCACGAGACCAGCGTCGGCAGCTATGAATGGTCGGACGACTCCTCGAAGATCTTCTTCTCGGCGACGGACAAGCGACCGGAGGACGAGAGCACGATGGTCGATGACGACGAGGACGTGATCTTCGTCGACGAGGGCCCTAACGGCCAGAATCGCTCCTACTGGAGCAACCTCTGGGTCTTCGACATCGAGACTCGCGAGGAGGAGAAAGTCACCGACGAGGAGTTCATCCTCGGAGGCTTCGACGTCTCGCCGGACGCCACCCACGTCGCTTTCACGGCCCGCTACCAGAACCGGCGCAACGACGCCGACAAGAACGAGATCTACATCCTCGACCTGGCGACGGGCGAAAAGACCCGGCTCACCGAAAACAACGCGCCGGAGTCCGTCGCCGAGTGGTCGCCCGACGGCAGGATGTTCACCTTCACGGCGGCGGACGATGAGGACTGGCTCAACCGCAACACGAAGATCTGGTTGCTGGACCCGAGCTTGCGCGAGCACCGCATCCTCTCGGACAAGTTCGAGGGCAGCCCGCGCGGCGCGGTGTGGACCCCTGACGGCCGCTACCTGCTCTTTTCCGGCCAACAGGGCGCCAACACCAACCTCTTCCGCATGGACGCCGAGACCGGAGAATTCGAGCAGCTCACGGATTTCGAAGGCTCCATGAACGTGAGCTCCTGGTCGGCCGATCGCACGAGGTACGTCTACTCGTTCGCCGACTACGACACGCCCGCAGATCTCTGGGTCGGCAGCATCGATGGTGCTGATCCCGTGCGCTTGACGCACGCCAACCCACAGATCGAAGAGCTGCAGCTCGCCGACATGCGCGTCATCCGCTGGCAGAGCCACGACGGCATGGAGATCGAGGGGCTGCTGCATCTCCCAGTGGGTTACGAGGAAGGCGACACGGTGCCGTTGATCCTCAACATCCACGGCGGCCCGGCTGGCTCGTTCACCAACAGCTTCCGCGCCAGCTACCACATCTACGCAGGCCTCGGTTACGCCTCGTTGTCGCCCAACGTGCGCGGCTCCAGCGGCTACACGGACTACCTGCGGGAGGGCAACACCGTGGCCCGCGGCGACGGCATCGGGTTCGGCGATTTCCAGGATCTGATGACCGGGGTCGACACGCTCATCGAAGGCGGCGTCGTCGATCCCGAGCGCATGGGTGTGAAGGGCTGGAGCTACGGTGGCATCCTGGGCGGCTGGACGATCACGCAGACGGACAGGTTCAAGGCAGCCTCCATCGGTGCCGGTGTGTATGACTGGACCTCGGAATACGGCCCGGGCTTCAACAACGACGTGCGGCTCTGGCACATTGGCGGGACACCCTGGGACAACCCCGATGGGTATCGCAACCAGTCGGCGCTGACGCACGTGGCCAATGTGGTCACGCCGACCCTGCTGATCCACGGCATCAACGACACCACGGACACCGAGCAGCAGTCGATGATGTTCTTCACCGCCATCAAGGACATCGGCAAGGCTCCGGTACGCTACATCAAGTTTCCGCGCGAGCCGCACGGCTTTCGTGAGCCCAAGCACCAGCGCATCCGCGACATCGAGGAGATCAAATGGATGCAGAAGCACGTGTTGGGCGAAGAATGGGAACCGTGGGAACGTCCGGAAGAATCGAAGGACGACGAGGAGAAGAAGGACGACGGGAAGTGACCGGTCCGGCGCGCTCGTACGAGCTCGTCGTGCTGAAGGGCGATTTCGCCGTGAGCCGGTTGGGGGCCGATGTCCCGGTGCCGTCGTGGGCCGACAGGGGGAGCTTTTCGAGCGTCTCGCGCACCGCCGCCGAGCTGTCGATCGTCTGCGGCCAGGAGCACGTTCCTGAAGGCGTCAGAGCCGAAAAGGGGCTGTCGTGCCTCGAGGTCGTCGGCCCCTTCGCGTTCTCGGAAGTGGGCGTGCTCGCTTCGCTGAGCACCGCGCTCGCGGCCGCCGGCATCAGCTTGTTCGCCATTTCCACGTTCGACACCGACTACCTGCTGGTGCGGCAGCTCGAACTGCCCGACGCCATCGACGCGCTGCGCGAGGGGGGGCACACGGTTCACTTCTGAGGGCCTTTGCCCCTGCTATGATTCCGGGCCATGTCAACACAACGGCTCGCCTTGCTCGCTCTGCTCGGTCTGCTTGCCGTCGTCGGCGTGGCCTTCCTTGCCCTCTGGATTACCGCGGCCCGCAAGGCGCGCGGCGCGCTGCCGCCCGATGATCCGGCGGCGGAGCCGGGCCCGCCGAGCGCGGCGCAGCTTACGATCGGCTTCGTCACCAACTTCTTCGATACGCTGGGCATCGGCTCGTTCGCCCCGACCACGGCCTGGTTCAAGCTCCGCTCGGTGGTTCCGGACCGCATCATTCCCGGAACGCTCAACGTTGGCCACACGCCGCCGGTGATCGTGCAGGCGTTCATCTACACCGTGATCATCGAGGTCGAGATGTTGACCTTGACGGTACTCATTGCGGCGGCTGTCGCGGGGGCGTGGTTCGGTGCCGGCGTGGTGGCATCATGGTCCAAGCGCAAGATCCAGATCGGCATGGGATTCGCGCTGCTGGTCGCCGCGGCGCTCATGATCATGGCCCACTTCGAGATCGGACCGGAGGGCGGCGACGCCCTCGCGTTGCGTCCCGGCCTCTTGGTCGCCGCGGCCGTTGGCAACGTGGTCCTGGGGGCGCTGATGACCCTGGGAATCGGCATGTACGCGCCTTCCTTGATCATGGTCAGTCTGATGGGCATGGATCCACGCGCCGCGTTTCCCATCATGATGGGCTCGTGCGCCTTCCTCATGCCGGTCGGCAGCTCGCGCTTCGTGCGCAAGAACGCCTACGCCCGCAGGCCCGCTCTCGGGCTCGCGATCGGAGGCATCCCTGCGGTCCTGATCGCCGCCTACATCGTCCGTGAGCTGCCGCTCGCGGCGATTCGTTGGCTCGTCGTGATCGTGGTCGTGTACACGGCCGCCAGCATGCTGCGATCGGCGCGGCGCGACCGCATGTCGGCGTCCCCGGAGCTCTCCCGCGGCCGCTAACCGCCTTCGAAAGAGGCCGCAGCCTCGATCTCGAGACACTCGCGAAGCCGCTGGCGGACGACAGGCGCCAGCGGGCCGGGATCCTGCAAGTGCAGGCGCAAGGCCGTGATCACCGCC
>CBDUAS010000150.1:0-7939 GCA_965365185.1 uncultured bacterium
GCCCGCGGGCCTTCGAACGTGAGCTGGCGGGTGCGGGACAGCAGCAACGATTCGTTCTCCTCGTCGCCGCGGGACTGCGCCCCTTCTGCCGGGCCGGCGCCGCCGGCGGCGGCGAGGGCGACAGCGACGAGCGTCAACACGACGCAGAGGGAACGAAGACAGGGGGTCAGTCTTTTGCACACGACGAGCTCCTCGGGACGACGGGCGGACCCTCAAATTGTACATTCTGCGGCAGAGGGGGCAATGACGTGCCACGCAACGCCGACAAGCCACGCCTGCTGATCGCCGCCGGGGGAACCGGCGGCCACATCTACCCCGGCCTCGCGGTCGCCCGCGAGTTCCTGCGGCGACATCCGGGCGCACGGATCGCCTTCCTCGGCACCGCGCGCGGGCTGGAAGAGAAGATCATTGGCGGCTCCGACTTCGAGGTTCACACGCTGCGCGCCGAACCTCTACGCGGAGGGTCGCTCGGACGCCGGCTCAAGGGCGTGCTGGCCCTGGTCCCGTCGCTCGCCGCTGCCGACCGCTTGCTCCGCGCCTTGCAGCCGGACGCCGTGCTGGGAGTGGGAGGGTACATCTCCGGGCCCACCCTGCTGGCGGCCTCGCTGCGGCGCATCCCGACGCTGATCCTCGAGCCCAACTTCGATCCCGGGCTGACCAACAAGTGGCTGGCGCGTTTCGTCGACGCCGCCGCCGTCGCCTGGGAAGAGACGGCGCGCTACTTCGGTGACAAGGCATTCGTCAGCGGCAACCCGATCCGGGCGGAGATCGCCGCGGTGCCGGACGTTGCCGCGGACACCGAGCTGCGCGTGCTGCTGTTCGGCGGCAGCCAGGGCTCACGGGTGCTGAACGATGCCATGATCGCAGCCCTGGCCACGTTGCCTGCCGAGGTCTTCGTCACGCACCAGACCGGCCCCGCCGACCTCGACCGCGTGCGCCAGGCGTACGCGCGGGCCGGGCGAGAGGCACGCGTCGAGCCTTATCTGCCGCGGATCAACGAGGAATACGCGCGCTGCCAGATCGTCGTCTCCCGGGCCGGGGCCACCACCTGCGCCGAACTGGCCGCCGCGGGACGTGGCGCCGTTCTGATTCCCCTGGAGCTGGCCGGCGGGCATCAACGCTACAACGCCGAGGCACTGGCCAAGGCCGGCGCCGCCGAGGTCACCCCCGAGGCCGAGCTCACCGGCGCCCACCTGGCTGGAGCTCTGGGCGCCCTGCTCAGGGAGCCGCGCCGGTACGTCGAAATGGGTGCCCGCGCCCGCGACAGCGCCCATCCCCGGGCCACCGCGGTGATCACCGACAAGCTGGAAGCGCTTGCCGGGTGCTGATCGCGTGCTCACCGGGAATCGACGGCGTCCCGTCGCTGCCACGCTCCGCTCGACAACCTTTGATTGCCGTCGCCCCGGTGGAGGCCGAGCTCAAATCAGGCGGGGTTCCTGCCGTTGCACCCGCACGACCCCCTCGGGCCGCCGGCGCATCACGGAGGTGAAGGCGTCGACAACGCGGGGATCGAAGTGCTCGCCCTTGCCCTTCTCGATAATCTCCAGCGCCTCCCACGTCTGTCGCGCCTTCTGATAGGGCCTGTCGGTGGTCATCGCGTCAAAAGCGTCGGCCACCGCGATGATGCGGGCGCCGAGCGGAATCTGTTCGCCCTTGCGGCCGTAGTAACCGTTGCCGTTGTACTGCTCGTGATGGAACAGAATGATCGGCACGGCGCTGGACAGCATACCCCCCATTTGCTCGACCAGGTTCGCGCCGTGCTCCGGGTGTCGCTTGAGCTGCTCCCATTCTTCGTCGGTAAGCTTGCCCGCCTTGCGGATGACGTCGATGGAGACATCCAGCTTGCCGATGTCGTGAAGCAGGGCGGCAACGCGGATGTCCTCGATGGCCTGCTCCGAAAGCGACAGCTCGCGGCCGATCTCGGTCGAGAGAATGGAAACACGCACCGAGTGCGCTTCGGTATAGCGATCGGCGGTATCGATGAACTTCACGAGGATCTCGAGGACACCGGAATAGGCTTGCCGCAGGTCGTCCAGGGCGGTCTTCGAGCGCTCGTACAGCTTGCCGACAGCGGCACCCGTCAGAATCAGGAAGCTCGCCCACAAGACGATGTCGGCCCACCACGCGCGGACCTCGGTCGCGGGCCCCGCCGGCACCAGATCGCTCTTGATCAGGTAGAACAGCAGAACGAAGACGATGCCCCCGGCCGCCGTCAGCACGCCTCCACGGACGCCGAGGGTATAGCCGGCAACCACGACCGGAAGAAAGTAGAAGTTCAGGAAGAAGCGCTGCTCGGCGCCGAACCAGTTCACCAGCCCGAGGATTCCGATCAACAGGAACGGGATAACGTAGTCCGCCCGGGCGCTGCCGAACGTTCTGCCCACCTTTTCCATCATCGCGCGGATCTCCGTGGCTCGCGCAGGATACTGGCCACCGGCCCGCACGCGCGGGATGCGCTCCGAGCGGCTGCAGAACCCGAGCTGCCTCCCGGTCCCCACCAACTCCTGCATCCTAAGAGACTTTTGTGAATATTGTCAAACACATTAGGGCACTCGAGCACATCATTGCTCGATTTCTGCTCGTTAACGCTTAAAGGGCTTACAATCCAGCCCTTCGCTGCGGTTAAATGGGCATCCTTGGACTCTGAACCTCCGTGGACGCAGCCCAGACCTTTCCACGGGGGATGCCGGCTGGTGCGGGCGGGAACCGCTTTGGGCCTGACCGGCGCGGATTCCCGCGGCTACGAGGCAAGCAGCGTGAGGAAGTTCTTCTCGAAGGACGAGCAATCGCAAAGCGCGGTCCATCTCGGCCACGACGACGACAAGATCGCCGTCGAGGAGGAAGAGCCAGGCAACGGCTCCGGCAGCCTCGACCGGGTCGCCGCGACTGACTCCGGACAATCCGAAATCGGGGAGGACGAAGTCCCCGCGATCGTCGCCGAGGAACCGCTCAGCCTGGACGCGGCGCCCGATTCCGGCGACGAGCGCGTCGACGTCCACCTTTCGGTGCACGTCAACAGCAACCTGCTCGACGAGTTCGACGCCGAGCTGGCGCGTGAGTTCGACGTCGTGCCGCTGCAGCGGGTAGGCGATGCCCTGCTGGTGGCCTCCGAGAACCACCTCACCGAGGCCCAGATCGATGACCTCAGCAAGCGGGCCGGGATTCCCGTCAAGGCCATCCCGTCGCAGGTTGCCAACCTCGACTCCACCCTGCGAGCGCTCTACGACGACAACGCCCTGCGCAGCCGGTCGAAAGGGCTCGGCGAGATTCTCATCGACCTGGGTCTGCTGACCCCGCAGCAGCTCGGCCAGGCCCTGGCCCACCAGATGCGGGAGAACAACCCCTTCTTCAAGCCGGTTCTGTCGATCGACCAGCAGCTCCTCGACCTGGTGCCCGAGTCGCTGGCGCGGAAGTTCAGCGTGCTGCCGCTGTACCGCACCGCCAGCTCGCTGCTGCTCGTGACCTCGGAGCACCTCGACGACGGGGCACTCCACGAGATCAAGAGCGCAACGGGGCTCGAACCCGCGTTCGCCATGGTCGGACCGAGCGAGCTGCAGGACGCCCTGACCGCCTGCTACCAGATGCGGCATCGACACGAGCTACGGCAGATGTGGCTCGGCGAGATCCTCATCTCCCGTGATCTGATCAGCCGCAAGGAGCTCGACACCTGCCTGGCGGCGCAGTCATCGTCCCGCAAGAAGCTCGGCCAGTTGCTCGTCGAGAACGGGTCCATCAGCGAGGATGCCCTGTACCCGATCCTCGCCGAGAAGCTGGGCATGGAATACCGCCGTTTCGAGCACCAGGACATCGACCACCAGCTCACCTATCTGATTTCCGAGCGCTTCGCCGAGCGCAACTACATCCTGCCGTTGCGCCTCGACTACGACGACGAGGTGCTCGAAGTGGCGATCTGCGACCCGACCAACATCCAGGTTCGCGACATGCTCGACAGCGTCGCGGAGGCCCAGGGTGCCGACCTCCGGCTGGTGCTTGCGGCACCGACGCGCCTGCGCGAAAGCATCCGCTACGCCTACAACTTCAACCGGCAGATGGAGGTCGACTTACAGGACCTGGAAATCGAGTCCGACGCCGAGTGGGAAAGCGGCGAGCATCGCTCCGAGCTCACCATCACCAAGGACTTGCCGAAGATGCGCCGCATCGTCAACAAGCTCCTGTACGAGGCGGTGACGGAGGGGGCCAGCGACATCCACATCGAGAACCTCGAGACCCGCACGCAGGTGCGCTTCCGCGTCGACGGCATCCTCCACGAGCGCACAACGCCGATCAACAAGGGCAACATCCAGAAGATCATCTCCGTGCTCAAGATCGACTCCGGGCTCAACATCGCCGAGCGCCGCCGCGCACAGGACGGCGTGTTCAAGATGCGGATCGGCAAGGATCGCAACATCGACTTCCGCATCAACGTCCACGCCACGCAGTTCGGAGAGGATGCGGTGATCCGCGTCCTCGACAGGGCACGCAACCTTCTCGGCCTCGGCGACCTGGGTTTCGCACCCGAGGTCCAGGAGCGCTACGAAGCGCTGGTGAAGAACCCGCAGGGCTTGATACTCATCACCGGGCCGACCGGCAGCGGCAAGACGACCACGCTGTATTCGTCTCTCTCGCACCTCAACAAGGGCGACCAAAAGATCGTCACCGCCGAGGACCCCGTCGAATACCACCTGGACGGCATCACGCAGTATCAGGTCAACAGCTTCATCGGCAACACCTTCGCCGAATACACCCGGCGTTTCCTGCGCAAGGATCCCGACATCATCCTCGTCGGGGAGATTCGCGACGACGAAACCGCCATCTCCTGCATCCGCGCAGCGATGACCGGCCACCTGGTGTTCAGTACGTTGCACACCAACGACGCCGTGTCGGTGGTGCAGCGTCTACGCGACCTGTCGCTGGATTCCTCGTCTCTCGCCGACGCGCTGCTGTGCGTCATCCAGCAGCGGCTGGCACGGCGAAACTGTCCTGACTGCCGCAAGCCTTACACCCCCGACCCGCAGGTCCTGCGCGAGTTCTTCCCCCACGGCGAGATTCCGCCCGACGCCCGCTTCGTGCACGGCACGGGCTGCTCGACCTGTCACGGCAAGGGCCTCCGCGGCCGCATCGGCCTGTACGAGTTCTGGGAGATCAAGCGCGAGACGCGGCAGGTCATCGGCGCCGGCGGCGACGAGAACGCCATCCGCGAGAGTGCCATGGGAAACGGCCTCGACTCGCTCGTCGGCGACGCCTTGCGCAAGGTTTATCGTGGGCTGACGACTCTGGAGGAGCTCCGGCGCGTCGTGCCGGTGGAGCAGATCCGCAGCTTTTCGGGTTACTACGGCCCCTCGTAGTCACGAATCGCCGTTTTTTCAGCGGGAATGAACGTAAATACGGGTACTTCCTCGTTAGCTTCTGCGTAGGGCACGTCCCTGCGGGAAGAAACCAGCCGCCTCCGGCAGTGGCAGGAACGACAAGGACCCGGCAGTGCGCAACAGCAAGAACGATCGACGCCGTTATCGACGACACGAGCTTCACGGCGGTATCTCTGTTGAGCTGCGCGTCGAGGTCAGCGGCGACGAACCGGCGCTGTTGCTGACGCACGGCGTCGTCGCCGATATCTCCCGCGGCGGGGTCCGATGCGACATCGACTTCGCGGTTCCGATCGGCTCCCGGGTCGACCTGTCCTTCCCGGACGTTCCCCACAACGCCATGCATCCGGCCGCGACCGACGGCCGCGTTGCCCGCACCATCTCCCCGGGCGGTGTCCCGGGGCAGGTAGCCATTGTCTTTGACCGGCCGCTCGGGCACCTCGACGCCGACCGTCTGCGCGCGCACGAGCGCGCGAGCCGAACGCCCACCCGCCGCGCGACCGCCCTGCCGTCGTCTTGGTCCAGGGAGCCCAACCCCTTTCCGGCCTGATAGTATCTGCCGCTGAATCCCGGTCTCGCGCAAGCCCCACGCGAGCTTCCCCTCGCGCCCGCCCACTGGTACCGCGGTTTGAGCGTTCAAGCGGCCTCACCTCGGGGCCTCGGCATTACCGACGTGACGATGGTGATCCAGCGCCTGCGGCCGCTGTTTGCCGGTCAAGGCGTGCAGGTCGAGGTGCTCTGCCGCGAGCTCGCCCGGCGCGGCGTTCGCGCCACCATCGTGACCGCGGGACACGGCCGCAATCCGCGCTGGGAACGAATCGACGGGTACCGCGTCCGGCGACTTCGTTCCGACGTCCCGCTGCTGTCCGCCCGGCTGCGGCCGGGGCGCTTCCGCAGCGAGATCTTCGCCCTCAAGACCCTCCTGTGGCTGCTGCTGCACGGCTGGCGGACGCAGGTCATCCACGCCCACGCCCAGAGCGACGCCCTGTACACGAGCTGGCTGTTCGCCCGGTTGCGACGCCTGCCGATCATCTTCGAGATGACGCTCATGGGAGCCGACGACGCCGGCACCTTCGCCGGCAGCTCCCATCGCCTCGCGCGCCTGCGCCACGCGACGTTCCGTCGCTGCGACGGATTCGTCGCCATATCGCCGGCCCTCGCCCGCTCCTACGAGGAGTCCGGCCTGCCGCCTGACAAGCTGCGCCTGATTCCGCAGGCCGTCGATACCGAAGAGTTCCGCCCCGCGGATGACGTCGCGGCGGTCCGAGGTCGACTGGGGCTGCCGTCGCGGGGCGCGATCGTCGCCTTCGTCGGCTCGCTCATCGAGCGCAAAGGGATCGACGTTCTGCTGGGAGCGTGGGAGAAAGTCCATGCCCGCGCCGATGACGCCACATTGATGCTGGTCGGCCCCGATCGATTCGCCGACGATGCCGGCGCCGACGCCTTTCTCGCACGGAATCTCGAGCGTCTGCCCGCTGCAGCCCGGGAACGCGTGGTGCGGCTCGGCGTCCGCGACGACGTGGCCGCTTGCCTGCGCGCCGCCGATGTCTTCGCCTTCCCTTCCCGGCGTGAGGGCTTTGGCACCGTCATGATCGAAGCCATGGCCACCGGTCTGCCCTGCGTCGTGGCCGAGTTGCCCGATATCACCGACTTCATCTTCGACGGCGAAGGCGAGAGCGGGATCGTGGTGCCTCAGGACGATGCCGACGCCCTCGCCGCAGCGGTCTCCGCACTCCTTGCGGATCCCGATCGTCGCCGGGCGATGGGCCGGGCGGCGCGGCGGCGAGCGGGCGAGCGGTTCTCGGTGCAACGAGTCGCCGACGCGTATCTGGCGTTCTACGCCGAGCTTGCCCACGGAGGCGGATAGCGAGCATGCGCTGCCGCCGCAAACCCTTCACCATGGTCTCCTAGGTGCCCCCTCCGACGCTCATCCAACGCACCGGCAGGGCCGCTTTCTTGAACGCCGTGCTGGTGCCGCTCCAGGCGGTCCTGAGCCTGGCCTTCGGCATCATCGTGGCGCGGCGCTTCGGCCTCGATGCCGGCGTGTACGTCACCGGCGTCGGCGTCGCCTCGTCAGCGGTGATGTTCACTGCTGTGGGGATCCCCACGAGCCTGACCAAGTTCCTGCCCGAAATCGAGGCGAGCTCGGGAGCAGCGGCCGTGGTGATGTTTCTGCGCCGGGTCGCGGCCATCCGCCTGTTGCTCCTGGGCATCGTGATCGTGCCGCTCATGGTGTTCGCCCGCCCCCTGGCGGCGGCGCTCGACATGGGCACCGACGGAGTCCTCATCCTGCGGTTGGCGTCGATCCTGATCGTCGCCCGCGCCGTCGTCGACCTCTGCATCCGCACGCTCAACGCCTTCTTCGGCCAGCTACGCTCCAACGTGCTGTCGCTGCTGCAGGGCAGTCTCGATCTCGTCCTCGTGGGGGCGGCGGCCTTCAGCGGCTTCCGCGTCGGCGGTGTGTTCGGCATGGTGGTCGTCAGCTCGGTGGCCACGGCGGCAGTCGGGCTGCTGTACGTGCGCGACGGAACGCCCCTGGTCATTCACGCGGTCGAGGGGGAGCCCCTTTCCTGGGC
>CBDUAS010000151.1:0-7926 GCA_965365185.1 uncultured bacterium
GTGGTCGCCCAGGTGCTCGCCATGGTCATGCGCCAGGCCCTCTGGTTAACGACCGCGGGACTCGGCATCGGCGTCGCCGCAAGCGTCGCACTCAGCCGCATCATGAGCTACTTCTTGTCCGGGCTGGACAGCCGATCGATTCCGTTGCTCGTCGGCGTCGCCCTGCTGCTCGGCGCCGCCACCATCGCCGCCACTTGGATCCCGGCCCGGCGTGCCGCGCACGTCGACCCGATGCTCGTGCTGCGGGCAGGCGAATAGGCTCGATGTCGGCGTGCCCCCGAGGCGAGCAGATTGCGGCTGCCGGGCTCCGCCTGCCGCCCCGATCCCGTGAGCCGGACTACGCGTAGTCCGGCGCTATTTCCTCCCGAACGCGCTGGAGCAACAGCCGCGTGGCGATGATGCCGTCGGGCTCGGGCAGGGTGCGGCCCTCGTACTCGATGCCCACATAACCCCGGTAGCCGGCGTCGAGCACGATGCGGATCAGGCGTTCGTAGTCCTTCTCGGTCTCGTTGCCCTGCTCGTCGAAGTCGTGTGACTTGGCGGACACTGCCATGGCATAGGGCATGAGCTCTTCGACACCCTGATAGAAGTCGTACCACTCGTCGCCCTGGATGCGGAAGTTGCCGAAGTCGGGGAGCGTTCCACAGCGCGGGTGATCGACCATCTCCATGACGCCGGCGAGCCAGGCACCGTTGCTGGACAGTCCGCCGTGGTTTTCGACGAGGACATTCACACCGTGCTCGTCACCCGCCTCACAAAGCCGGCGGAGGCCGTCGGCGGCCAGCTCTTGCTGCTCCTCGTACTCGCCCTCGCTGGCGGCGTTGACGCGGATGGAGTGACAACCGAGGTATTCGGCGGCAGCGAGCCACTTGTAGTGGTTCTCGACCGCCTGCATACGGGCGCTCTCGTCGGGATCTCCGAGCCTGCCCTCGCGGTCGCACATGATCAACAGCGAGGGGACCCCTTGGTCCTCCGCGCGCGTCTTCATTTCGGCGAGATAGGCGCTGTCCTCCGCCCTGTCGAAGAAGAAGCTGTTGACGTACTCGAGCCCCTCGCAGCCGTACTCCTGTACCGCCACGCGGGCAAACTCGAGATGATCGAGCTCGCCGGCGTTGATGGTACGGTGCAACGACCACTCTGCCAGCGAAATGCGAAACAGCGGGCTGTGCGCGGCAGCAGCAGCCGTATCTCCCGCGGCATTCGTCGCCGGGGCGGCCGTGCCGGCGTTCCCCGACCCCTCACCGGAGCCGTCGCTTCCGCCACAACCGTAGGCCGCCAGCCCGGCGCCGGCAGCGACGCCCGCGGCGCTCCTGAGGAACCATCGGCGATCGTAGAACTCAGCCATCGGTCAACTACCTCCTCGTCTGTCGGGGCCTGAAAGAGTGGGCCGCCTGCCGGCATATGGCGGCAGCGTACAGGGTCGTCCGGGGCGTTCCAACCGACCGGGTCGCCGCGGCGATGGACCCGGGCGTCGGGATTCAGCCAGGCTCGAGCCGGGCGACGAAGTGCAGCCGGCGACCGAAAACGAACGACGCCGGGAACGGATACAGCGCCAACTCGTCACGCTGCTCGGCCACGGCAAGCCCCAGCCGATCGAACGCCCGGCGCCACTGCGCCGGGGTCCAGTAATTGTACGGGAGCGCGACGCCGTGATGAGCGTTCCCGAACCAGTCCATGAAGCGCAGTGTCGGCCGGGCGAGGAGGCCGCGAACCGTGTGATCCTTGAGCACGACGCCGCACCGGGCGACGCGTGCGGCCTCGGCCAGCAGGACGGCCGGATCCTCGGTGTGATGCAGCACATCGACGAGCATGGCGAAATCGACCGCGCCGTCGGCCAAGGGAATGGTGGCGCCGTCGAAGGCCTCCACGGGAAGGTGGCAGTCGGGGCGAACCAGCACCTCGAAGCCGAAGACATCGAGGTCGGAGCGCGACGCGGCGATCGCACGACCGATACTGCCGTCACCGCAGCCCACATCGACGAGCGTGCCACCGGCCGGTATCACAGCGCTCAAGGCATCGGCCAGTACCCGAACACGGCGACCGAACACGACGTTGGAATGGACGTGTCCGACGATACTCATGGCGGCACCTTAGCAGAGCCGTCGGGCGGTCGAACCCGCACCCGAGAGCAGAGCCGTAGTGGAGCAGGCAGTCCGCTCCTGGTACGCTCGCCCGGGTATGGGGGCCCACCAGCCTGAGGTCGTGCATGAATCCCAGCTCTCCGCGCGCGGCACCGGATCGTCCTTTCGAGGACAGGCTCGCCCGCCTGCTGGACATGGGTTTTCAACGCACGGAGATCCCTGCGACGACCGAATCCGTCCGCGTCGACGCCGGCACCCATAAGCTGACCCAGGTGCGAGCGGCGATGGGCAGCTTTGTGGCGATCAGTGTGTTGCACGGCTCCCGATCGCTCGCCGAGCACGCCATCGGTCGCGCGTTCGACGAAATGGACCGGCTCATCGGCCTGTTCAATCGCTTCGACGCCTCCTCGCCCCTGACGTTGCTGAACGATACCGGGAGTCTCACGGGCGGGCCTCCGGAGCTCATCGGTCTCATCGAACGCAGCCTGGCGATCGGCCGCGTGACCGTGGGAGCGTTCGACATCACCGTCAAGCCGATCATCGACCTGTTCCGCGATCCGTCGAGCTACGAACCCCGTCCGGCGGCGCCCGACGAATCGGCCCTGCGAGCGGCCACCGAGCTGGTCGGGGCGCGGCACGTCGAGGTGTCGAACGCTGGCGTCCGCCTGAAGCGCGAGGGCATGGGACTGACGCTGGACGGAATCGCCAAGGGCAACGTCGTCGACGGCATCGCCGCTACGCTCTCGCGGCAGGGTGTCTCGAGGTTTCTGATCAACGCTGGCGGCGACATCCGTGCCGCCGGCACCCGTCCGGACGATGCTCCTTGGACGATCGCGGTCCGAGATCCTCACGATGGCAACGCGTCGTGGGATTCGGCCGCCTGGGATCCCGAAAGCGTACCCGACACGATCACGTTGAGAGATGGGGCGGTGGCCACATCGGGCAGCTACGAGGTTTACTTCGACGACGAACGGCTGGCGCACCACATCATCCACCCACGTACCGGCACATCGCCAGGCCGGGCGCAAAGCGTGACGGTGACGGCGCCGACGACCTCATGGGCGGACGCACTGGCCACTGCTGTTTTCGTGCTTGGGCCGGCGCAGGGCAGGGCGCTCATCGAGCGAACCGAAGGATGCGAGTGCCTGATCATCGACGCGAATGGCCGCCGATCGCGCTCGGCGGGCTGGCACGGTAGCCGCAGGCCCGCTCGCGGCTCCGCGTCGGACGAGGGAGAGACAGGAGATCCATGAGCAAGGCGGCCGTTGACGCAAACCCGTACAGCGCGTTTCAGCTCTTCTCGCTGGTGGCGCTACGCATGCTGATCGGCTGGCATTTTCTATACGAGGGCATCGCCAAGTTCATCAATCCATACTGGACCTCCGCCGGCTACCTGCAGGCCTCTCAAGGTCCGTTCGCCGACTGGTTCGTCAGCCTTGCGGCGGATCCGGGGAGGCTGGCGATCGTGGACGGCCTCAATCGATGGGGGTTGGTCCTTATCGGGGCAGCGCTGTTGATCGGGTTCGCCACTCGCCTGGCGGCGTTTCTCGGCGCCGTGATGCTGCTGTTCTACTACCTTGCCAACCCGCCCTTTCTGGGGCTGGACAACACGATCCCCACGGAGGGGAGCTATCTGTTCGTCAACAAAGTGCTGATCGAGCTTGCCGCCATGCTGGTAATCATCGCGTTTCGTACCAGCCATCTGATCGGCCTCGATCGCTTGAAGATCTGGGAGCGCAGCCATGAGTGACGACCGCAGGGGCGATCCGGCTCGGTCGGGAGACGCAGGCCAATCCCGCGAGCTCCGGACGGACGACGCCACATCCGCCGACGAGGTTCGCGGCCGCAGCCCGGGATGGGGGCGCCGCGAGCTCTTCAAGGCCATGGCGTCCGTTCCGGTGCTCGGCACGCTGGGCTACGGCGTGTATCGCAAGACGTCGGCCGCCGACGAGAAGCGCCGCAGGATATTCGAGGAGCTCGGTGTTTCCGGCGATGCGCCGGCGGTGATCCCGGAGGCGGTCTCGCAGCCGCCGTCGGAAAGGCTGCGGCTGGGTATCGTGGGCAATGGAGCCCGTGGCCGGGCGGTGTTGCGGGGAGCGGGATTCGCACCCACGGAGTGGACGGACCGGCAGGCGCGAGCCGCCGAACGCAACCCGCGCAACCAGAACCTGGCGACGTGGCTCAACCAGCCCGACCTCAACCTCGAGCTGACCGCCGTTTGCGACCTGTTCGACGTTTACGCGGAGCAAGCGCTGGATGCGTCGACGAATACCACCCGTCCCGGAGGTCGGGAGCAGAAGCCGGCGAAACGCTACCGCACCTACGAGGAGCTGCTCGATTCCGACAGCGTCGACCTGATCATCTGCGCCACGCCCGATCATTGGCACGCGCGGGTCACCATGGCGGCGGCGGAGCGCGGTATCCACGTGTACTGCGAAAAGGCACTGACGCGAACCGAAGACGAGACCTACGCCGTCGTCGACACCGTGCGCGACTCCGGGATCGTCTTCCAGCTCGGCCATCAGAACCGTCAGAGCGAAGCCCACATGAAGGCCAAGGAGATCTGCGACAAGAACATCCTGGGGCCGATCACCCTGGTCGAAGCGACGACCAATCGCAACAACCCGGTGGGCGCCTGGGTCTACGACGTGCACGAGGAGGCCAGCCCGCGCACGATCGACTGGAAACAGTTCGAGGCGGCCTCACCCAATCCGACGTCGTATTCGGGCGAGCGCTTCTTTCGCTGGCGCTGCTGGTTCGACTACGGCACCGGACTTGCTGGGGACCTGCTGTCGCACGAGTACGATGCCGTCAACCAGATCCTCGAGGTCGGCATCCCGGCCACGGCGGCGGCGTCGGGGGGCATCTACTATTACAAGGACGGTCGCGATGTGCCCGACACGTTCCAGGTGGCGTTCGAATACCCACAGCGCGACTTGACGCTGATGTATTCCGCCACCCTGGCGAACGGTCGCGGTCGCGGCAAGGTCTTCATGGGGCACGATGCCAGCATGGAGGTCGGCAACGGCGTCACGGTGATCGCCGAGCGCCAATCGACGCGTTACGAGGAGCTCATCGAGGAGGAGGTCATCGATCCGCGCAACCCGTTACTCACCTACCGACCGGGTTTCCGCGGCATCGATGCGGTCACCACCGCCACGGAGCAGTACTTCGCCAGCCGCGGCCTGTTGTTTACCTACCGCGGCGGGCGCCGGTTCGATCCGACGCACCTGCACGTCAAGGAATGGGTCGATGCGATCCGCAACGGCGGTACGACGAGCTGTAACATCGACCGCGCGTTCGAAGAGGCGATCACCTGCCACATGGCGACGGAGTCCTACCTGCGGGGCGCCAAGGTGACGTGGGATCCGGTACAACGGAGGATCGTCTAGCGGGATCCTGAAGGATTTCCCGGGGCAAGGCGGTCATCATCAGGCCTTCGGGCGCGGCAGCCCCCGCGTGCGGAGCGGACGAGATCGGAGCGGCGGTGAGGGCATTTCAACTCGGCATCATGATGTTCCTGCAGTACGCCATCTGGGGCGCGTATGCCCCGGTGTTGTCCGCTTACCTGGAAAACGACCTCGGCTTCAGCGGCATCCAGGTAGGCGCCATCTACTCGTTGCTGCCGTTGGCGACGATCATCGCTCCATTCATCGGCGGCCAGCTCGCTGATCGCTACTTCTCCTCCGAGCGCATTATCGGCGTACTGCAGCTCGCCGGAGCCGGCATGCTGTTCCTTGCAGCGCGGACGACCGATTACGGCAGCCTGATGGTGGTGATGTTCATCTACTGCATGTTGTACGCGCCGACGCTGGCGCTGACCAACTCCATCGCCATGATCAATCTGGAGGACTCGGAGCGGCAGTTCGGTCGCGTTCGCGTGGGCGGAACCGTCGGCTGGATCGCCGCCGGCTTGCTGCTCGCGGCCTGGCGGACGGCAAGTCAGGGCACCCCGGTCGGCGGCGACATGCTGTTGCTCGCCGCCGCGCTGTCGGCGGTAATGGGCGTCCATTCGTTCAGCCTGCCGCACACCCCGCCGCGCAAAGAAGGCGTCAACCCGTGGGCGTTTCTCGAATCCCTGAAAATGCTGAAGGACACCAACTTCGCCATCTTCATCGGCATCTGCTTCGTTGTCGCCACGGAGCTGCAGTTCTACTACGTGCTCACCGCGCCCTTCCTCGTATCGGAGCGCATCGGCATCTCATCCGCCAGCGTCTCCGCCTGGATGACCATCGGCCAGATCGCCGAGATCTTCGTCATGGCGTTCGTTCTGTCGTGGTCATTGAAGCGACTAGGCATGCGCAGAACGCTCGCCATCGGGGTGATCGCCTGGCCGATCCGCTACGTGATCTTCGCCATCGGCAGCCCCGTCTGGCTGGTGCTGGCTTCACTGAGCCTGCACGGGTTCTGTTACGTCTTCTTCTTCGTCGCCGCCTTCATCTACGTCGATCAGGTGGCGCCCAGCGATATCCGCGCATCCGCCCAGAGCCTGATCGCCATGGTGACGCTCGGCTTCGGCAGCTTCGTCGGCGCGAATTTCTCGGGTTGGGTGCAGACGTACTTCACCAGCGGGGAGACGACCGCATGGTCGAATGTATTCCTTGTCCCTGTGGCGATTACCGTCGCCTGTGCGATCGCCTTTCTGCTGTTTTTCAAGGAGGAGCACATGGCGTCGACACACAAGACGGCCGCGGAGGCATAGCAGGTGCTGAAAGGCTCGCGGAAGTCTCTCAACGCCCGGCAGACCCCCTTACCTAGAGATCGGCGGCTCCGCATCGCCGCGAGGTGAACGAACATGAAGGAACGCTTGGGCATCGGCATCGTCGGCGGCGGATTCGTCGCCCGCTTCCACATTCGCTCCTTCGAGGCGGTGCGCAACGCCGACGTTCGTGGCGTCATGTCGCGCACCGCCGCGACCGCCGCCGAGGCGGCCGCGTTGGCGCGAGAACTCGACGTCGGCGACGCCAGGGTGTTCGAGTCCGTGGCCGAAATGGTGGCGGCGCCGGACATCGATGCGCTGTGGATCTGCTCACCGAACTTCACCCGCGTCGACATCATGGAGGAGATCGTCGACACCATCGAGTCGGGCAAGGGCGAGCTCGTCGGAGTGGCTTGCGAGAAGCCGTTGGGGCGCAACGCCGCCGAGGCGCGGAAAATGGCCGAGCTGGTCAAACGGGTCGGCCTGCTGGACGGCTATCTGGAGAATCAGCTCTTCACGCCCGGCGTCGTGCGCGGCAAGGAGATCGTCTGGGCGCGCGGCGCGGCGCTCACCGGAGCTCCCTATCTCGCGCGTGCCGCGGAGGAGCACAGCGGACCTCACATGCCTTGGTTCTGGTCGGGCGAGCTGCAGGGTGGCGGCGTGCTCAACGACATGATGTGTCACTCGGTGGAAGTGGCACGGTATCTGCTCACGGAGCCGGGAGCGCCGAGAGAATCGCTCACTCCCGTCAAGGTAACCGCGTACACCTCGTGCTTGAAATGGCAGAAGCCGGAGTACGCGAAGATTCTCGCCGCCAACAGCTCCGGGTCGCTCGATTACGCCAACCGGCCGGCGGAAGATTTCGCCCGCTCGCTCATCGAATATCGCGACGCAGCGGGAGAGCGACGCATCGTGGAGACGACGACGTCGTGGTGCTTCGTCGGTGCCGGCCTGCGGCTGACCATGGAGCTGCTCGGGCCGGAGTACTCGATGTCGCTGAACTCGCTCGACATGGGCCCGAAGGTGTTCTTCAGCCGCGCGGTCACCGGGAATACGGGTGAGGATCTGGTCGAGAAGCAGAACGCCGAGACCGGCGTCATGCCGATTGTCGCCTCGGAGGCCGCCGAGTACGGCTACGAGGGCGAA
>CBDUAS010000152.1:0-7912 GCA_965365185.1 uncultured bacterium
AGGTGAGCGGGGAGTTCACGATCAAGCTTCCGGCGGAGGCGCTGGGGAACTGAGGCGCTCAGTCCTGCAGGATCGGCAGGTACCGGTAGTACGCCTCGAGCGTGAGCGCGCCCATCGTGGCCGTGTAGACCCGGCCGTAGACATCCCGCCGACATCCGCATGGTGCGCCTGGACTGTACCGGCCGGCTTCAGTCGGGCCTGATCCTCGATGCGTTCGAGAAGGGCGCCGCCGGCGTGATGGTGTTGGGTTGCGCGCCGAGGCTGTGCCACTACGAGCGCGGCAACGAGCGAGCCGCAGCGGCCTGGCTCCAGGCCGATGAGCTCAGCCGCCTGATGGGGGTGGATCCCTCCCGGCTGCGGCTGGTCTGGACGCCCCCCGACGACGGCGCCGCGTTCGCCGAGCTGATCACCGAGTTTGCCGACGGGCTGACAAAGCCGGTCTGAAGCTTCGGCCGGCCGGCGGGCGCTCCGGTGTCCACCGACGTTGCCGTTGTGCCGGCGGCGCGGCAGCGATGAACCGAGCGCGACCGAGGTTCCTCCCCGCAGCACTCAGCGACGGATCAAAACTCGAATCCCAGCCCCGACGTGATGCGGAAATGCGCCTGGGCGTCGTTGCCGTAGTTGGTCACGAGCACGTCCGGTTGCACAGCCCGCCAGGTCAACCGATCGTTGATCTTCACGTCGAAGTGCACGCCGAACGAGGCGCCGAACACGGTCTGGTCGATGTCGAGGTCAAGCGGAAACGCCACGAGCCTGAGGCGCTGCCGCAGCCCGGGGATCTCGGCAATGAGCCTCTCGATATCGAACTCGACGTCGACGCTGCCGCGCGCGATACCCGCCATCGCCTGGGCCCCGACCCGGAAGCGCTCCGTTTCGGCAAAGCGAAAACGCGGGCCGAACATCACCGTCCACTGTGAGAAGCTGACTTCCGGGAAAGGGAAGATCGCAATCACCGGGACGTCCAGGTCGCCGTTGTTGTACCCCACTTCCGCTCCCAAACCGAACCAGTCGTTCAGGAAGAAGGCGAACTGACCGGTGAATCCCGGGCCCGAAACCTCGGTGAGACCGCCGCCGACGTCGGCGATCAGGTAGGAAAAGCTGCCAAACGCCTCGAACTGCCGCGCTTCCTGTGCCCCGGCCGCGCCCGGCACGGACAACGCCAGCACGCAAACGACCACGGCACTCGCTACGGAGAGCTGCTTGAACATGAGCCTGTCCCGAGAGTCGGTGGTGGGGACCCCGCCTCGACCAATACACGATTGATTATCACTCGCGGCGGGGGGCCGCGCACGGCATCGCGCCGCGCCGGCTCCGCAGCGTCTGCGGCGCGCGGACCCGAAGGGCCCGACGCCCGGCTGTTCGGGCTGAGAAAGAGACGGCGACAGGTCACAATAGGATCATGCCTGATGCGAACAGCTCACCGCTGGTGCCGCAACACCGCCACCTGCTACACGTGGTGGAAACCATGAACTGCGGCCTGCTGGCGTCCGACACGGACGGTGTGGTCCGCTACGCCAACCCGCGCCTCCTGGGCTGGCTGCGCTACGACTGGGGCGACGTCGTCGACCAGCCGGTCGTCAAGCTGGGCGTTCCGGAGCATGCCGACCTGCACCGAGCGGAAAGGCAGGCGATCCATCGCGGTGATCTGCGGGTGCGCCTGGTAGTGCTGCGGCGCAAGGACTCCACCACCTTCCCCGCCCTGGTGATTCCGCAGCGCTTTTACGACGAGCACAACGTCATGAGCGGCACCTTTTCGATCATCATCGACCTCGGCTCCGTGCAAACGGCCAAGCGGGTCGGCCTGGACAACGAGCCCAGCGTGGTTACCACGGCGATGATGGAGATCGTTCGCCAGCTCGATACGCTGCGCCAGGCCGGCGGCGCCTCGCCGCGGCTGTTCGATCCGCAGCACCCGGCGCTGGCGGATCTCTCGCCCCGGGAGCTGGAGATTCTCGAGCACCTGATGGTGGGCGAGCGCGTGTCGGTGATCGCCGAGAACCTGTTCATCAGCGAGCACACGGTACGCAACCATCTCAAGTCGATCTTCCGCAAGACCGGCACAGGCTCACAAGCGGAGCTGGTGCCCTGGGTGCGAGGGCTCGAGTAGACCCGCGTTCGGCGCGACGCCTCATGCCGTCGCCTATCGGCAACCCATCCGCCGTCGCTTCCCCCGCCCCACCCGATCGATCGGCCGGCGCATCAAGCTCCCGCGCGGACGCCCCTTCACCCAATACGGGTCATATCGATGGCCGCTATGGGCTGAAAAGCGTGCGTTGTCTTCAGCGTTTCTGCACCAGCGCTTAATCTCGTTACCAGCTTCCTTGAAGAACGTCCAACCGGCTTCCGACCAACCGATGATCGACAACGACAAACCGCACAACGAACCCGGCAAGTCCGACGGACGCGACCCGGAGACCTCCATGGCGAAACATGAGATTGCCCGCCTCAGCCTGCCGGAGCGGCTGCGGTTCCACCGCCTGCGCCAAGACCTGACCCTGCGGCAGGTTTCGATCGCGTCCGACGTGACCGAATCGCACCTCTCCCAGATCGAACGCGGCGTCGTTCGCGATCCCCGGCTGCGCACTCTCATGCGGATCGCGGAGGCACTCGAGGTGCCCGTGGAGGCGCTGGTAAAGAACCTACCGGAGGACACAGACGACTGATCGGCGAGGTCGGCGACGCCGGGCTCGCGGAACCACAGGACAGGAAAGCGGCGGAGCTGAATAAGGGGGGCTTCGCCGCTTTGACCCGGCGGCGGTCCATTTGATGGGGTCAAACGGTCGGGCCGTCGCCGGGCCGCTCCCCTCGATCTTTCCCGAAAGGCCCGATCCGACACGCCTCTCCGCGGATGCGGTCGCCCCTGAGGGAGGAGGGCTCGCGGCGGGAGAACCCGCGGCGAGACGGAGAGCCGGCCCGCGGCGTCGCCCATTTCGCCGCGGGCCGGTTTCTCTCAGAAGTTGATCCCGAACAGCAGGCCGAAGTCGCTGAAGCTGGTGCCTACCTGGGTCCTCGCCTCGAAGAAGTAGTGGGGACCGACGTCGCCCCATTCGATCCCGCCGAGGATGTTCAGACCGGCCTTGACGTCGACTTTGTCTCGATCGTCGCGATCCTCGAAGCCGATACCCAGACCGGCCCCGAGGTAGGGGCTCCACGTGCCTTCCACCGGAAAATGATAGGCGGCATCGACGTTCGCCATGAAGATCACCCGGTCATCACCGATACCGACCGTGAAGCTCGGCTGGAATCGCGCGTTCGGTACGAACTCTCCCAGGTTGACCTGCCCACCGAACTGGAACTGGTTCGGATGAGTGTTGAGCCCCGCGCGGACGCCGGCCGCCCGATAACCGATTTCCTGTGCCTGCGCTACCGGCACGAATAGCGCGAGCACCGCACAGGTCACCACGCCCCGCAATAGCCACCGCTGCATAACGCCCTCCTGAAACGACGGCGGACCGAGGCTCGTTTCCGAGCTCCGATTCCCGCCGCTTGATTGCGACGCCCCCCGGCACGTCGCGAGAGTTCTACTCGTCGATACCGTCTTTCAGCTTCACGATGAACACACCCTCGTTCATGCTCGTGACCACAATAATGCCTGAGCGGAAGTACGGATAGTTGCTCCAGGTACCCACCATCCCGCCGCCGTCCGGGCCCCAGGGCACGGTGTCGAACCAGGCAACCTGGCGGATGTTCTCGCGGTCCGAGATGTCGAAGACCCGCAGTCCGGAGTCGTAGTTGCTCTGGAACATCAGATTGCCCTTGATGTACAGGTTGTGGTCGACCGAGGGGTTGTCCGACACATGCTCGCCGACGAGGATCGGATCCTCGAGCTCCTGCAGGTCCCAGATCAGCGTGCGGGTCCCCTCCACAAGGCCCGAAGCCTCATCGCCCTCGTCGTTCATGTAGAAGTACTTGTGGTCCTCGGTGAACCAACCCTGATGGCTGTAGGCCACCTTCGGGTACGTGGCTGCCCCCAGGGCGACGGGATTGCGCTTGTCCGTGACGTCGGCGATCGAGATCGCCGTCTCGTTGGAGCCGACGCAGATCTCGCGTCCCCGGTACTGCTCGTCGGGTCCGTGGTAGATGACGCACTGGGCGTCGTGTGAATAGCCCGTACCCTGCCGTCCGGTCGACACATCGGCGAAGCAGCCGGCGAAGCTGGGGTTGTTGGGATCCTCGATGTTGATCATGTGCAGGCCGCCGCCGCACGTTTCGCCGCCGCTGTTGGCACCGACCACGTAGGCAAACGCAGAGTCCTCGTTGATGACGATGTTGTGGGCCGCGGAAACGTTGTCGTAGTGCGCATCGACGTCGAAAGTGATGGGTTCACCATCGAACTCCCGCAGCCGCTCGAGGTCGAAGATCTGCACGCCGTGCGTCGGCGCCGCGTCAGCGACGATGTAGGCGTGATGTTCATCGATCTTGATGTCGCGCCACGCGGCCGGCGGGGCCGACTCGGTCTTCGGCAGACGGCCGACGTAGATCGGCTCGTGAGGGTCGGTCACGTCGACGAAGGCGGTGGCGTCGCTGAGCCCGACGAGCGCGTAGTCCTTGCCGCTCTCCGGGTCGGTCCAGCCCCAAACGTCGTTGGTCATCGTGCCGCGACCGCCGCCGAGGGCCGAAAGCGGCAGGAATGAGAGCAGGTCGATGTTCTCACAGCCGAAACGGTCGGCAACGCCGGCGGCGCATTCGACGGTCCCCCCGGTAATCGGGTCGAGACCTTTGTAATCGGACATGAAGATCTCGCTGCTCCAGGCTCCGTACTTGCGATCCATGATGACGCTGACGCCGGCGCCTCCGTCCCTTCCGGGCGCACCGAGCACCATGGTGTCGCCATCGACGGCAAACGAGGCGGCAAGGGCATCGGGCTGCGCGAAACCGGGTACCCCCACCTTCTCGATGCTGTAGACGTTGAAGTCCTCATCCATGCGATACAGGTAGATCATGCCGCCGTCCGCGACATGCTGAGGGGATGCGATGTACATCGTGTCGCCCTCGATCTCCACGTCGATCCCGAAGAGGTAGGAGGCACCCTCGAAGGGAAACACGCTGCCGATGCGGATCCACTCGTCGGTCTCTTGCTGGTAGGCGAAACGGCGCACGGCACCGAGCGGCGGGTAGGTCGGCGCGCTGATGGCCAGCAGGCCGTCGCCGATCTCGAGAGCCGCGCCGTACTGGTCGCCGGCTTCCGAGTACACCTCCATCGGCGTCCGCTCCCAGCCATTGTCCCCGCTGCGGAACGCGTACACGCGGCCGGCGCTCTGGTAGGCACCGGGTGCGCCGACGAAGGCCCAGTTGCCCTCGATGGCCACGGCGCCGCCGAAGCCCTCCGGGGTCGGCTCCGGGATCTCGTCCACGCTTTCGCCCGTCCCCTCGGCCTCGGCAACGGCCGCTTCGTGGTCGGCGATCTCTCCCCGCTCACCGACGAGTCTCGCCTCCTGCCTCCAGCCGTCGTCTTGCCAGCGGAAAATGTAGGCAGCGCCCCAGCCGTCCTCGGCCCGATCCGCACCGACGATGATCGTGCGATTGTCGCTGGTGGCGGCGAGCGAGGATCCGAAACCCGCGTCGTCACCGTCGCCGGAGGGCATCAGGGTGCCGACCTCGCTCCACTCACCGTCCTGGCGACGAAACATGTAGACGACCGAGCGATCGTCGGAGACCGCCGATATCAGCATCGTGTCCCCCTCGGCGAGGATCGCCGTGCCGAAGCCGTCGCCCTCGCTGGCGTCGGACGCAACGATCGCATCGACCTCGGTCCATTCGCCGTCCACGGGACGGTACAGGTACACGTAGCCGGAGTCGGCAATGTTGCCGGGCTCTCCGACGATGATCTCGTCGCCGTTGATCTCGACGACAGTGCCGTAGCCCATCTGGGCGTAAGCCGGTGTTACCAGCAGCGCGGCAGACACGAATGCGGACAGGCACAACAGGATCTTCTTCACCTTGCGCTCACCTCATTGTGGAACAGGAGACAGGACGAGTTCGCTGTTACGACAAACAAGAATGCCCGGGTTCGCCGGGAAGCGGAGATCTCGGAATCTCGACGCGCGAACCGTAAGCTTCAACGATGACCGAGAGCGCTGGCGGAATCAAGTACGCCGGCCCGCGCGTTTGACGAACCTCCGCGCCGTTTCGGCGAGCCGATGCGGTAGATTTGTGCCTGGCGGTTTTTTTCACGTAATTTTCCGGAAAGAAAAGCCCAGACGCCGTGCCGCACACCATCGAGCCTGCCGCCTCCGGCCGCGCCAAATGCCGCGGCTGCGACCAGAGGATCGCCAAGAGCGAGCTGCGCTTCGGCGAGCGCCTCGAGAATCCGTTCGGGGAGGGCGAGATGACGCTGTGGTTTCACCCGGTTTGTGGTGTCTACAAGAGGCCCGAGCCGTTTCTCGAAGCACTGGAATCGACGACCCACGACCTCGAGTCGGTGCAGACACCCGCGGCAAGAGGACACACGGCCGATTGGCTTCGCGCCGAAGCGGCAATCGGACGCGAACACCGGCGCTTGCCCCGCCTGACCGGGGCGGGACACGCCCCGACGGGCCGGGCCCGCTGCCGTAGCTGCAAGCAGCTCATCGCCCAGGATTCCTGGCGCATCGGCCTCGTGTATTACGAGGAAGGTTTCTTCAACCCGTCAGGGTTCATTCACGCCGCTTGTGCGCGCGACTACTTCGAGGCGCCCGAGCTTTCTGCGGCGGCGATCATGCGACGCGTCGCTCACTTCGCCCCCGATCTCGACGACGCCGACCTACGCAGCATCGAGCGGCTCATCGAGGCCGGAACGGCGTCGGCGTGAAGGACCTGTTGGCCTGACTCGGGCCGCCAGCAGAGCGCACCCGGGTGGGCGGCCCGGGGGCGGGCTCCCGATCGCGTCGCACCGGTGCAACCGCTGACAGAACCGCAATCGTGAGCTACTTTGTGGGGCCATGAAAGCGCACACGAGCCGCACACGCGTCCTGACCTCTTTTCGCGAGATCGAGCTTTGAGAGCGCCGGCGCCACCCGGACACCGCGGGTCCGCAATCACGGCAAAGGTTCTGATCCTCTCGCTGTGGGCAGCGTCGTCTGCGAGCGCTCAGGCACCGCTCATCGGCGAGCCCACCGCGGCACCGCTCATCGACCAGCCCGCCCAGACACCGCTCATCGAGCAATCCGCCGCGGCACCGCTCGTCGATCCGTCCACGCAGTCGCCCATCCAGCGCGTCTCCCGGACGCCGTCCGGCGAGCAATCCTGGCTGCAGTGGGGCGGATCGAACCGCGATTTCGACGTCGCGACCGGCCCGCTCGCGGAATCATGGCCTGCTGGCGGCCCGCCGCTTCTTTGGAGTCGCCCTCTGGGCTCGGGACACTCCGCCGTTCTCTTCGATAGCGGCGTCCTTTACACCATGGTTCGAAGAAGCGAAGGAACCGGTGACGAGGGACCTTGGTCCGACGAAGAAGTCGTCATCGCTCTCGACGCCGGCAACGGACAGACGCTGTGGGAGCACCGTTACCGCTCCCCCATCAACGACACCGACATCAACACCGACTTCGGCGCCGGGCCCCATTCGACACCGCTGATCGTCGGCAACCGGTTGTTTGCCGTCAGCACCGACAAGAGGCTCCACGCTCTTGACAAGCGCACCGGCGAGGTCCTGTGGCAGCACGACATGGTGGCCGATCTCGGGGCACCGCCGCTGTTGCTGCGGCCGGTCGTCAAAGCCGGCTACGGCTGCAGTCCCCTCGCCTACGAGGACACCGTCATCTGCACGGTGGGCGGGCCGGGCCAGGCAGTGATCGCATTCCGCCAGACCGACGGCGAGATCGTCTGGCGGAGCGGGGACTTCCTCTTCAGCAACGCCCCGCCGGTGCTCATCGACGTTGACGGCCATAACATGAAAGAAATTTTGAATGCCCTGGACGAGGCGGAAAATACAAAA